>NZ_JBFUFP010000005.1:0-48447 GCF_056403375.1 Rhizobacter sp. P2_H2 | reverse complement strand
CGCCCGGGCGGCCGGCGCACGCCGCAGCCGCTGCGCTGGCGGCTGGTCGAGCTGCTGTCGTCCTACCTGCCGCTGGTGCTGATGGGCGTGCTCGCGATGGGCACCTGGTGGCTCGTCAAGAACACGCCGCTGTCCGACGACCCGCGCATCGCCGCGCCGCTGCGTCACGTGCCCGACTACGAGATGCGCCACTTCGCGCTGCAGCGCTTCACGCCGCAAGGCCAGCTGCGCGCGCAGATCGAGGGCGACGTGCTGCGCCACTACCCCGACACCGACACCGTCGAGATCGACAACGTGCGGCTGCGCGCCGTCGGCACCGACGGCCGCGTGCTGCACGCCACCGCGCGCCAGGCCATCGCGAACGGCGACGCCACCGAGGTGCAGCTGGTCGGCCAGGCCGAGATCATCCGCGACGGTGTCGACGGCGGCCCGCCGATCAGCTTCCGCAGCGAGTTCCTGCAGGCCTTCATCGACACCGAGCGCATCAAGTCGCACCTGCCGGTCACCATGACCCAGGGCGGCACCGAGCTGCGCGCCGACAGCATGGAATACAGCCACCTCGACCGGGTGATCAAGTTCGGCGGACGCATGCGGGCCGTCTTCAGCCCCCGGGAATCCAAATGAGCGGCGATCGCCTCGTCTTCATCACCGGCGCCTCCAGCGGCATCGGCCAGGCGCTCGCCTGGCGCTTCCACCAGGCCGGCTACCGGCTGGCGCTGGTGGCGCGGCGCACCGACGAGGTCCGCAAGTGGGCCGATGCGCAACGCCTCGACGCGTCGCGCTTCGCGGTGTACGCCGCCGACGTGCGAGACATCGACGCAATCACCGCGGCCGGGCGGGCCTGCATCGCGGCGCAGGGCCTGCCCGATGTGGTGATCGCGAACGCCGGCATCAGCGTCGGCATCGACACCGCGGTGTTCGACGACCTGGCGGTGATGCGGGCGACCTACGAGACCAACAACCTCGGGATGGCGGCCACCTTCCAGCCGTTCATCACCGCGATGCGGGCGCGGCGCAGCGGTGCGCTGGTCGGCATCGCGAGCGTGGCCGGCATCCGCGGGCTGCCCGGTCACGGCGCGTACTGCTCGAGCAAGGCGGCGGTGATCGCCTACTGCGAGAGCCTGCGCGGCGAACTGCGGCCCGACGGCGTCAAGGTCGTCACGCTGGGCCCGGGCTACATCGACACGCCGCTGACGCGCGAGAACCGCTACGGCATGCCGTTCCTGATGCAGCCCGAGGTGTTCGCCGACCGGGCCTTCCGCGCGATCGAGGCCGGCGTCACCTACCGGGTGATCCCGTGGCAGATGGGCGTCGTCGCGAAGCTGCTGCGTGCGCTGCCGAACTGGCTGTACGACCTGGCGCTGGCCGGGCGGCCGCGCAAGAAACGCCAGGGCGAGTGACGGTTTCACCCCGTTCGGCGGGGTCGTGCGTATCAGCCTTCACCTGAACTTTCACGTGAGACGCCCGATGCGCCGTTCTTCCGTTCTGCCCGTGTTGACCCTGTCCCTCCTGTTGGGAGCCCTCACTGCCTGCGGCCGCGGCGGATCGATGGAGGCCGACAGCGGCACCCTCGAGGGGGCGGCGCCGGCCCCGGCGCCCGCCGCGTTCGGGAAGGCCAAGCGCGCGGCCGCTGCCGAGCTGGCGCAATCCGCGAAGGCCGGCGCCGACACGGCCAGCGAGGTGCGCCGCTACGTGGCCGTGCGCCACACGCTGCAGATCTTCACCGCGGCCGACGGCGTCGAAGCCGCCTGGCGCGATGCCACCGACGCCTGCACCGCCGCCGGCTGCGAGGTGCTGAACGCCGCGCTCGAGCGCAACGACGAGCGCCGTCCCGCCACAGCGACGCTCGAGGCGCGCGTGCCGCCGCAGCAGCTCGAGGCCTTCCTCGCGCGGATCAGCGGCCTGGGCCGCACCGGCCTGAACGCGCGCACCGCCGAAGACAAGACCGACACCGTGCTCGACACCGAGGCGCGGCTGAAGAACCAGACCGCGTTCCGCGACCACCTGCGCGTGCTGATGGCGACGCCCGGCGCGAAGCTGAAGGACCTGATCGAGGTCGAGCGCGAGCTGGTCCAGGTGCAGAGCGAACTCGACAGCCTGGCGTCGCAGCGCAAGGTGCTGGCCAACGAGACCGAACGGGTGCACGTGTCGATCAGCTTCGGGGCCCAGCCCTCGGTCATCGAGACCGGCATGTGGCGGCCGGTCACCGATGCGCTGCGCGGCGCGGGGCATGTCATCGCGTCGAGCATCGGGGTGCTGATCACTGCAGTGGTCGGCCTGCTGCCGTGGGGGATCGCGCTGGTGCTGGCGGGCTGGGGCGTGCGGGCCGCGTGGCGCCGCCGCCGGCGCGCCCGCTGAGCGCGGACAGTTGCGGAGGACGCGCCGCAGTTGCACTCCCTGTTGCAAACCTATACTGCGCGCCTCCCTTCGTTCCGGTCCTCCCGATGAACCTCTCGCGCTGGCGCTGGTGGGCGCCTGCGGCCTGTGCCTTTGCGCTGCAGGCCTTCACGGCCGAAGCGCCGGCCCAGGAGGCCGCCGCGCAGCTGCCGCACCCGCGCGCGTCCAGGCTGCTCGCCGACGACCCGCCGCTGGTCATCGACGGCCGCCTCGACGACGCCGGCTGGCGCCATGCCCCGGTGCACGATGCCTTCGTGCAGTACCTGCCGGTCGACCGGCTGCCGGCGCCGCTGCGCACCACGGTGCAGGTGCTGGTCGACGAGCACGCGATCACGTTCGGCATCCGGGCCTACGACCCGCAGCCCGAGCTGATCCGTGCCCCGTTGCTGCGCCGCGACCAGGTGCGCCGCGACCAGGATTTCGTCTCGGTGATGCTCGATGCGGCCGGCACGCGCCGCTCGGCGCAGTTCGTGCGCGTCAACGCGGCCGGCGTGGTGGCCGACGGCATGTACATCGCCGAGACCGACACCGAGGATTTCGCACCCGATTTCGAGGTGGATGCCGCGGTGCACCGCGAAGTCGACGGCTACAGCGTCGAGATCCGCATGCCGCTGCTCGGCCTGCGCTACCCGTACGAGGGCGGCGCGCCGTGGCGGATGATGGTCGGCCGCAGCGTGCCGCGCGAGGCCAGCATGCTGCTGCTCAGCGCGCCGCTGACCAAGGACGCGCTGAACTTCATCGCCGAGCTGCAGCCGGTCGACGGGCTCGAGGACGTGACGGAGCGGGTGCGCGAGCGCTCGTTCCTGACGGTGCGCCCCGAGCTGACGATGCGCTCGACGCGCGGCAGCGAGCCGGCCGACCGCACCTCCGTCGGTGCCGAGATCAAGTGGCGCCCGCGCGCCGACTGGGTGTTCGATGCGACGCTGAACCCCGATTTCTCGCAGGTCGAGCTGGACGTTCCGCAGCTGGCCGGCAACACCCGCTTCGCGTTGAGCGTCGAGGAAAAGCGGCCGTTCTTCCTCGAAAGCACCGATGTGCTGGACCTGCCGCTCGCCTCGTTCTACTCGCGCTCGGTGACCGATCCGCGCTGGGGGCTGCGCGCCACCTGGCGCGGTGCCGAGGCTGACGCGACCGGCCTCAGCCTGAGCGACGACGGCGGCGGGCTGGTGCTGCGGCCGGGCGCCTACGGCACCGGCGTCGCGCTGCAGGACCAGCGCTCGCAGGCCACGCTGCTGCGCGCTCGGGTGCACGGCGAGGCGCTGAGTGCCGGCGGGCTGGTCTCGGTGCGCCGCTACGAGGCCGCGCGCGAGAACCGCGTCGCCGGTGCCGACCTGCTGTGGCGCCGCACCGCCGAGGAGCAGCTGCGCCTGCGGGCGCTCGGTTCGCAGACCACCGCGCTGTTCGACGCCGATGGCGCGCCGTCGGCCGGCGCGCCGGAGGACGGCCGCTACCTGTGGGCTGCGTGGGCGCGGCGCGTGCCGGGCTGGAACCTCAACGCCGAGGCCGCCGAGATCAGCCCGCGCTTTCGCAACGACAACGGCTTCGTCGAGCAGGCCGGCGTGCGCTCGCTGCAGGCCGAGGCGATCCGGCGCTTCGGCGAGGTCGCGCTGCCCGGCATCAACCTCTACGAATTCGAGGCCTACCTGTGGGCGCAGCAGCGCACCGCGCTCGCCGACCCGCGCGAGGGCATCGCCGACGGCGAGCTGGTGTCACGGCGCCTGCACCCCGGGCTGTGGTGGTCGGCGGCGTACAACACCGAGGCATCGGTCGAGTGGCGTGCCCACACCGAGCGCGTGAAACCGGTGTCGGCAGGCGGTCAGGCGCACCGCACGAACGCGCTGGCGCTGACCTACGGCGTGAACCCGGCGCCGTGGTTCACCCGTTTCACGGCCGAACTGGAATGGGGGCAGCGCATCGATGTCGAGGCCGATCGGGTCGGCCGCGGCGCGGTCTGGCTGCTCGAGGCCAAGCTGCGCGGCAGCCTGCCCAACGGCTGGGGCGTCGAATCGGAACAGCGCGCCGAGCAGGGCTTCGTGCGCGGGCCCGACGGCCGCCGCGCGCTGACCGACACCGCGCTGCAGTGGCTGGCCGTGCTGCACCTCGATGCACGCGATTCGGTGCGGGCGGTCTGGCAGCGCCATCGCATCGACCGCGTCGCCGACGATGCCGCCGGGCTGGCGGCGGCGCGCGAGCGGGACACCGTGGGGTCGCTGGTGGCCCAGCACCGCATCGGGCTGGGCCGGGTCTTCAGCGTCGGCATGAGCCGCCAGCGCCCGGGCGTGAGCGCGCCGAAGGACACCGAGGTGTTCGTGAAGGCGGCCTTCGCGTTGGAGCTCTGATTGGGGCTCTGACGCGACGGGCCATGAAAAAAGCGGTGAGCGCTTTCGCACTCACCGCTTCTTGTTCTAACCGGATCGCTGGGGCTGATCAGTAGCCGCCGCGGCTGCCGCCGCCACCACCACCACCGTAGCTGCCGCCACCGCCGGAACGGCCACCGCCGCCACCGCCGTAGCCGCMGCCACCACCGGAGCGGCTGCCGCCACCACCGCCGTAGCCGCCGCCACCGCCGGAGCGGCCACCGCCGCCACCACCACCGCCGTAGCCGCCACCACCGCCGCCGCCGAAGCCACCACCGCCGGAGCGGCCGCCACCGCCGCCGCCGAAGCCGCCCGGACGCTCTTCGCGCGGACGGGCTTCATTGACGACCAGCGCACGGCCGTCGAGGGCCTGGCCGTTCATGCCGTTGATGGCCGATTGCGCTTCGGCATCCGAGCCCATCTCCACGAAGCCGAAGCCCTTGGAGCGGCCGGTGTCGCGGTCCATCATGACCTTGGCGGACGAGACAGTACCGAATTGTGCGAATGCTTGTTGGAGATCGTCGTCGCGAACGCTGTAGGCGAGGTTGCCGACGTAGAGTTTATTGCCCATGGAGAGCGCCTTTCTTTCCTGAAGTCACGAGAACCATGTGGAGCGTGTACCCATCCTGAACCATTCAAGTGAAGGCGCTGCTTCCAGACACAGAATTTTGATTATCGAGTAATTGCGCGAAGCGGTGCAAATTGTGGAAACCCCTTGCAAGCCGAGGGAAACGAAAAGTGTTGTCGTGAACACACGCATAGCCAGTCTTGTGCCCAGCCTGACCGAGCTCGTCGTCGCGCTCGGCCTCGGTCCGCGCCTGGTCGCGCGCACCGGCTTCTGCATCCATCCGGCGGCCGTCGTGCGGGATGTGCCCAAGGTCGGCGGCACCAAGGCGGTGAACCTCGACCGGCTGCGGCGCCTTGCGCCCACCCACGTCCTCGTCAACGTGGATGAGAACCGGCACGACATCGTGCCGGCGCTGCACGAGATGGGTGCGCAGGTCATCGTGACGCACCCGTGTGGTCCCGAGGACAACCTCGCGCTGGTCGACCAGCTCGCCGCGGTGTTCGGCCACGAGCCGGGCGTGCACGACCGCGCACGGGTGCTGCGCGAGGCCTTGCAGCACGAGCTAGGGGAAACCCGTGGTGAAGAAAGTCTGTTGCCTGGCCTGCGGTGCCGCGTGCTCTATCTGATCTGGCACGACCCGTGGATGACGGTCGCGCGCGACACCTACCTGTCACGCATGCTGGCGCGCATCGGCTGGCACACCGAGCCGGCGCTCGACGGCGGCCCGCACGGCGCGGCGCGCTACCCGGTGGTGCGCGGCGACGAGCCCTGGCTCGCGCAGGTGGAGCGCGTGCTGTTGAGTTCGGAGCCGTTCATGTTCAAGGACCGACACCTGGCGCTGGCGCAGGCGCTGTGCCCGCAGGCGCGCGTGCAGCGGGTCGACGGCGAGTTGCTGAGCTGGTACGGGCCGCGCGCGGTGCCGGGGCTGCGCTACCTGCGCGAGCTGGGCCGCAGCTGAAGTCAGAATGCCGCATGGACATCTACAAGCCGCTGATCGCCCTGCTCGCCATCGTGAACCCGATCGGCGTGATCCCGTTCTTCATCCACTTTACCGGTGGTTTCACCCGCGAACAGCGCCAGCGCACGATCCGCGTCGCCGCGTTCAGCGCCTTCATCGTGATCGCGGTCAGCGCGGTGGCCGGGTTGAGGATCATCGAGTTCTTCGGCATCTCGCTGGCGTCGTTCCAGGTCGGCGGCGGCACGCTGCTGCTGATCTCGGCGCTGCAGATGCTGAACGCGCAGCCGGCCGAGACGCGGCAGGAGGATGTGACCGAAGGCAACACCAAGGTCGATGCCGGCGACAGCATCGCGGTGGTGCCGCTGACCATTCCGCTGCTGACCGGCCCGGCCACCATCTCGACGATGGTGATCTATGCCGACAAGACGCGGCATTGGTGGGAGATCGCGGTGCTGGTCGGCTACGGCGTGGTGATCGGCATCGCCGTGTGGCTGGCCTTCAGCGCGTCCGGCCGCATTGCGCGGGTGCTCGGCAAGACCGGCATCAACGTGATGACGCGGCTGATGGGGCTGATCCTCGCGGCGCTCGCGGTCGAGGTGATGTCCGACGGACTGGTGAAGCTGTTCCCGATCCTCGCGAGCAGCATCCACTGAGCCGACTTCACCGCGACTTCATGGCGCCTTCAACGGTGCTGGCCACAGTGCGGCGCTTCAACTCCTGGAGCCCGCATGAAGCCCCACCCGCTGTTCGTCAAGGCGGCCGCCATCGGCGCGATCGCCGTCCTGTTGTCCCTGGCCCTGGGCCGCATCGGTGCCCTGGTCGATGAACGCCAGAGGCGCCTCGCCGAGGCCGAACAGAACGTCGAGGAGAGCCAGGCCGGCCGGCAGGCGCTGCTCGGGCCGCTGCTGCGCACGCGCTGCACCGAGTCGTGGGACGTGCAGTACGGCCATGGCGCCGCTGCCCGCAGCGGCGTCGAGACGCGCGAGTTCATCGTCACCAGCGTGCCGGCCCGGCTCGACGTGACCGCCACCGCGACGATGGAGCCGCGCTGGCGCGGCCTGTTCAAGGTCAACACCTACGGGCTGCACGCCGAGATGGAGGCCGCCTGGGCACCGGTGCGGCCGGCGCTGCGGCATGCGAATGGGCGGCTGCAGTGCGAGCCGCCGGTGCTGCAGGTCGAGGTGACCGACCCGCGCGGCATCCGGCGCGCCGACGTGCGCGTCGGCAGCGACCTGCTGGTGGTGCAGCCCGGCACCGGCGACGAGAAGCGCCCGCAAGGCTTCCAGGCGCGACTGCCCGACGGCTGGCTGCGCGCCGCCGTGCCGGCGCCGGTGAAGCTGTCGCTCGACCTGACCGGCACCAGTGAGCTGGGCCTGGTGCCGGTGGGGCGCGAGAACCACATGACGCTCGCGGGCAACTGGCCGCACCCGTCGTTCGGCGGCCGCTTCCTGCCGACGCGGCGCGAGGTGCGCAAGAACGGCTTCGATGCCACCTGGGATGTGTCCGCGCTCGCCACCGGCGCGGCGACCGACCTGTCGGGCGAGGTCGCGGTGTCGACGGCGGTGCCGCTGACGGCGGCCGCCGTCGCCGGGTCGCCCGACGAGGTGCGCGGGGCTCGTCCGTCCGGCCAACCCGAGGCGTTCAGCGTCGCCTTCATCGACCCGGTCAACCCCTACTCGCTGAGCGACCGGGCGATCAAGTACGGCCTGCTCTTCATCGGCCTCACCTTCGTCGCGGTCGCGATGGTCGAGCTGCTGCTGCGCCGCCGCGTGCACCCGGTGCAGTACCTGCTGGTGGGTTGCGCGATCAGCCTGTTCTTCCTGCTGTTGCTGAGCCTGTCGGAGCACTTCCCGTTCGCCGCGTCGTACGCGGTGGCGGCGGGGGCCTGCGTCGCGCTGCTCGCCTTCTACGGGCGCCACGTGCTGGGCGGCTGGCGCGAAGGGCTCGGCTTCGGGGCCGGCATCGCCGGGCTCTATGGCGCGCTGTACACGCTGCTGCAGATGGAGCAGACGGCCCTCGTGATCGGCTCGGTGCTGCTGTTCGTGGTGCTTGCCGCGGTGATGGTCGCGACGCGCCGCTTCGACTGGTACGGCGTCACTGCGCCGCGCTGAGGCCGTCCGGGCGGCGGGTACCATGCCGCACCATGAATGTGCTCAGCTTCGACAGCTTCGGTGCGCCGGATGTGTTGCGCTATCGCCCGCATCCCGACCCGGCGCCGGGGCCCGCCCAGGCCCTGGTGCGCACCCGCGCGATCGGGCTGAACTTCGCCGACGTCTACCGGCGCAAGGGCACCTACCACCTGGCCGGCTCGCCGCCGTACATCGCCGGCTATGAAGGCGCCGGCGAGATCGTCGCGGCGCCGGCCGGCAGCGGCTTCGCGCCCGGCGACCGCGTCGGCTTCGCCGACATGCCGTTCGCCAACGCCGAGCTGGTGGCGGTCGACCTCGCGAAGCTGATCCCGCTGCCCGACGACATCGGCTTCGACACCGCGGCGGCCGTGCTGCTGCAAGGCCTCACTGCGCAGTACCTGGTGCGCGACAGCCACGCGCTGAAGGCCGGCGAGCGCGTGCTGGTGCATGCCGCGGCCGGCGGCGTCGGCGGGCTGCTGGTGCAGCTGTGCAAGGCGCTCGGCGCCCGCGTGATCGGGCTCACGTCGAGCGAGGCCAAGGCCGCGCAGGCGCGCGAGGCCGGCGCCGATGCGGTGGAGCTGTATTCGCAGGACTGGGTGGCCGCGGCGCAGGCCTTCGCGCCGGGCGGCGTCGACGTGGTCTACGACTCGGTCGGGTCCACGCTCGCGCAGAGCCTGGCCGCGGTGCGCACCGGCGGCCACGTCGTCTTCTACGGCATGGCCGGCGGCGACCCGGCGCCGGTCGACCCGCGCCTGCTGATGGACACCTCGAAATCCCTCACCGGCGGCGACCTGTGGAACGTGCTGACCAGCGCCGACGAGCGCCGCAGCCGGGCCGGCGAGCTGTTCGGCTGGGTGCGCAGCGGCCGGCTGCGCGTGCCGGTCGACTCGCGCTTCGCGCTGGCCGACGGTGCGCAGGCGCATGCCCGCCTGGAGAGCCGTGCGTCGACCGGCAAGGTCCTGCTGATTCCCTGAGCCCCCCCCGATGCGCGAGATCACCTACGACTACATCGTCTGCGGCGCCGGCACGGCCGGCTGCCTGCTGGCCAACCGGCTGAGTGCCGACCCGACCAAGAGCGTGCTGCTGATCGAGGCCGGCGGCAACGACGACTACCTGTGGATCCACATCCCGGTCGGCTACCTCTATTGCATCGGCAACCCGCGCACCGACTGGCTGTTCCACACCGACGAAGACCCCGGCCTGAACGGCCGCTCGCTGCGCTACCCGCGCGGCAAGGTGCTGGGTGGCTGCTCCAGCATCAACGGCATGATCTACATGCGCGGCCAGGCGCGCGACTATGACCACTGGGGCGCGCTCGGCAACCCCGGCTGGAGCTGGCAGGAGTGCCTGCCCTTCTTCAAGCAGCACGAAGACTTCCACAAGGGCGCCGATGAATTCCATGCCGCGCCCGGCTTCGACCGGACCGGCCAGCGCGCGGGCGGCGAATGGCGGGTCGAGAAGCAGCGCCTGCGCTGGGAGATCCTCGACGCGTTCGCGCAGGCGGCGCAGCAGGCCGGCATCCCGCACAGCAACGACTTCAACCGCGGCGACAACGAAGGCGTCGGCTACTTCGACGTCAACCAGCGCAGCGGCATCCGCTGGAATGCGGCCAAGGCCTTCCTGCGGCCGGTGCTGCGCCGGCCCAACCTGCAGGTGTGGACCGGCGCGCAGATCGCGCGCGTGCTGGTCGAGCCCGGGCCGAGCGACGGTTCGTGGGATGGCCAACCGCAAGCCAACGGCGTCGAGGTGATCCCGCAGGGCGGTGGCGAGCGCGTGCGCGCCCGCGCGGCGCGCGAGGTCATCCTGTGCGCCGGCGCGGTCGGCACGCCGCAGCTGCTGCAGCTGTCGGGCATCGGCCCGCGCGCGCTGCTGCAGCAGCACGGCGTGATGGTGATGCGCGACGCGCCCGGCGTCGGCGGCAACCTGCAGGACCACCTGCAGGTGCGGGCCGTCTACCAGGTCGATGGCGTGCGCACGCTGAACACGATGGCCAATTCGCTGTGGGGCAAGGCGATGATCGGGGCCGAGTACGTGTTCCGCCGCAGCGGGCCGATGAGCATGGCGCCGTCGCAGCTCGGGGCCTTCACGCGCAGCGATGCCGCGCAGCCATTCGCCAATCTGCAATATCACGTGCAGCCGCTGTCGCTCGATGCCTTCGGCCAGCCGCTGCATCGCTTCAACGCCTTCACCGCGAGCGTGTGCAACCTGAACCCGACCAGCCGCGGGCGCATCGACATCCGAAGCGGCGATGCCGCCGTCGCGCCGAGCATCCGCGCCAACTACCTGAGCACCGACGAAGACCGGCGCGTCGCGGCCGATTCGCTGCGCGTCACGCGCCGCATCGTCGAGCAGGCGGCGCTGGCGCCCTACCGCCCGAAGGAGATCAAGCCGGGCGTGCAGTTCCAGTCCGACGATGAACTCGCGCGGCTGGCCGGCGACATCGGCACGACGATCTTCCACCCGGTGGGCACCGCGAAGATGGGCCCTGCCAGCGATGCCGACGCGGTGGTCGATGCGCAGCTGCGGGTGCACGGAGTCAAGAAGCTGCGCGTGGTCGATGCGAGCGTGATGCCCACCATCACCAGCGGCAACACCAACTCGCCGACGCTGATGATCGCCGAGCGCGCCGCCCAGTGGATCCGCGAGGAAGCGGCCCGCACGTGACGCTCGCCCTCGCCATCAACGCCTGCGTCAACCTGATCGTCGGCTGGGCGCTGCTGCTCGCCTGGCGCAGCGACCGGGCGCAGCTGTTCTCGCGCGACCTCGGCTGGGCGTTCGCGAGCCAGGCGATGATTCCCGCCGCCTACCTGATGCAGGCGCAGAACGACGGTGTCGTCGCGGCGCTCGGCACGGTCGTGATCGTCGGCGTGTCGGCGCTGTACCTGTCGCTGCTGCTGGTCGGCAGCGCCCGCCTGGCCGGCCGCATGCCGAGCCGCGCCGAGGCCTTCGCGCTCGGCGCGGTGCTGCTGCTGGTGGCGGCGCTGCTGGTGCCGCTGAACGTGCAGGCGGCGCAGGCGGTGAGCGCGAGCCTGCACGTCGCCGCCGGCCTGGTGGCCACCATCTGGCTGTGGCGGCATGGCGGCTCGGAGCGCCTGGCCGGGCTGCTGCTGATGCTGCTGGGCATCAACCAGTTCACCTTCGTGTTCTTCGGCCCGGCCGGCATCACGCTGCAGGCGACGGTGGCGGCGATGCTGCGGCTGACGCTCGGCCTCGCGCTGCTGCACGCCGCGGTGCGTCGCTCGAATGAAGAATCGCGCCGGCTGCGCGACCGCTTCCTGCAGCTCACCGAGCATTCGCACCAGGGCGTCGCGGTGGTGCGCGGCGAAGACCTGCTGTACGCCAACCCGGCGCTGCTGAAGATCTACGGCCTGAGCGCGCTGACCGAGGTGCTGACGCTGTGGCGCGAGGCGACGATGCCGCCCGAGGAGCGCGAGCAGGCGCGCGACCGCCACCGCAAGATCATCGCCGGCGAGTTGCGGCAGGCCAGCTGGCAGGGCATGCGCTACCGCTTCGACGGCACGCCGATCCAGCTGCGCTTCAGCGCCTGGCGCATCGACTGGGACGGCCGCCCGGCCGAGCAGGTGGTGGTGACCGACGAGACCGCGCAGCACGACGCGGCACAGGCCATGCTGTACCAGGCGACGCACGACGAGCTGACCGGCCTGCCGAACCGCGTCGCGCTGCTGCAGCGGCTGCGCGACCTGTGCGGCGCGGAGCTGCCGACGCCGTTCGCACTGGTGCTGATGGACGTCGACCGCTTCAAGCTCTTCAACGAGGCGCATGGCCCGTCGATCGGCGATGCGGTGCTGCGCTCGCTGGCGGCCGCGTTGCAGAAGGCGCTGGCGGGGCGCGCCGAGGTGATGCGCCTGGGCGAGGACGAGTTCGCGCTGCTCGCGCCGGGCAGCGAGAGCGACCGCACCGCGCACAGCGTCGCGCAGGCGGTGCGCCAGATGCTGATGCAGCCGCTCGCGTTGCCGCAGCACGAGTTCTTTCTCGACGTGTCGATGGGCATGGCGACCTACCCGGCCACCGCGCGCGAGCCCGAGGCGCTGCTGCGCGCGGCCAATGCGGCGATGCACGAGGCCAAGCGCACGCCGGGCACTTCGGTGCAGTTCGCCGAAGAGCGCTTCGAGCGCGGCTCGGGCGCGTCGCTCGATGCCGAGCAGGCGCTGCGGGCGGGCATGAAGAACGACGAGTTCTGCCTGGTCTACCAGCCGAAGGTGGATGCGCAGAACAAGACGCTGGTCGGCTTCGAGGCGCTGGTGCGCTGGGACCGGCCGGGGCTCGGGCGCATCAGCCCGATGGAGTTCATCCCGGCGGCCGAGCGCACCGGGCTGATCGGGCCGCTCGGCAACCTGATCCTGACGCAGGCCTGCCAGCAGATCTCGGAGTGGCGCGGCGCGTTCGGCAAGACGGTGCCGGTGGCGGTGAATGTGTCGCCGCTGCAGCTGCTCGACCCGGGCTTCCCGGAGCTGGTGCTGCGCACGCTGCGGCACTTCGACGTGCCGCCGGGGCTGCTGACGCTGGAGATCACCGAGAGCGCGGCGGTGACCTACATGGAGCAGGCGCGCGAGCAGATCCGGCAGATGCGGGCGCACGGCATCGAGGTCGCGCTGGACGACTTCGGCACCGGCTTCTCGTCGCTGAACATGCTGCGCAGCCTGCCGCTGCGCACCGTGAAGATCGACCGCAGCCTGATCGACCCGATGCCGGCGCCGGACGCGACCGCGGTGGTCAAGGCGATCTGCGACCTGGCCTCGGCACTGCGCCTGGACGTGGTGGCCGAAGGGGTCGAGACGCGCGAGCACGCGCGGGCGGCGACGGCCGCCGGCTGCGACGTGCTGCAGGGCTACCTGTATGCGCGGCCGCTGTCGCCGGAAGACGCCGCGCGCTGGCTGGGCGAGATGCGCAGCCCGGATGCCAATCCGGGACCCTCTCTCACGCCCCCCTGAGGCCCGGGTCAGAGCTTGTAGTCGAGCGACACCGCGACCGTGCGCGGCGCGCCGTAGATCGCGCCGTAGGCCAGCCCGGTGATGTACTTCTTGTCGAACACGTTGTTGACGTTCAGCCGCACGGTGGCGGCGGGGGTCAGCTCATACGCGGCGAAGGCGTTGGCCACCAGGAAGGCGCCCTGCTTCGCGCTGCCGTTCTTGCTCACGTCCGACTGCCAGCGGCCGCCCGCGCCCACGCGCAAGGCCGGCAGCGCCGGCAAGCGGTGGTCGATGCGGAAGTTGACGGTGTTGCGCGGCACCCATTCGTAGATGGCGTTGCCGTCCGGGCCGGTCAGGATCAGGCGGGTGTAGCCGAAGGTCAGCTTCGTGTCGCGCGCGACGCGGCCGGTGGCTTCGAATTCGTAGCCCTTGGACGTCACGTCCTTGCCCTCGTACCACGACTGGTTGTAGCGCGGGTCGTCGGTGGGCACCTCGGTGATGGTGCCGGCGTAGGTCGCCAGGCCGTTCTGCTTGGCGGTGAACACGGCGAAGGTCGTCAGCAGCGCCTTGTCGAGCCACTCGGCCTTCACGCCGAGCTCGGCGTTGACGCCCTTCATCGGGTCCAGGTATTTGCCGTTGTAGTCGGTCTGGTCCTGGTTCTGGAAGATGTTCGAGTACGACACGTAGCCCAGCAGGTCGGGCATGAAGTCATAGGTGAGACCGACGTAGGGGCTCGTCTCCTTCGTCACCGGATAGTCGGTGTTGGTGGCCGTGGTGCCGTAGATCGACGCGCCTTCGCGCGCGAGGCGCACCGCGTTCACACCCACGACGCCCTTCAGCGAATCGGTCAGCGTGAGGTGCGAGGCCGCGTACACGCGGGTCAGCGTCTGCTCGCCGCGGGTGCTGGGCAGGCGCGGGCCCCACGCCGGTTCGGGGAACGCGTCGTCGCCGTACGGGAAGGCCGGCAGCGACGGCAGGTTGCCCAGGTCGGTCGACGGGGCGAAGGCGTCGACGGAGGTCTTCTCCCGCGACTGGCTCACGCCGACCAGCAGGCTGTGCTTGCGTCCGAAGGCGGAGAACTCGCCGTTCAGGCTGACGTCCAGCACGTGGTTGTCCGCGCTGCCTTCGCTGCGGTAGGGCCAGCCCACCAGGCCGGTGTTGTCCGGGTTCAGCACACCGGTCGGCGAGTACGCGTACAGCAGGCGCGTCGACTCGTTGCCGTGCCGGAAGTTGTAGGTGGCCTTGGCCTCCCAGTCGGGGGTCAGGTGATGCGAGTACTCGGCGAACGCGTTGTAGGACTTGTTGTTCCAGTAGGTCCACTTCTGCGAGGTGGACGAGCCGACGTCGAAGTCGGCCTGCGTGCCGTCGGAGCGCAGCAGCGTCAGCGAGCCCCACATCGGCGAATCCTGCTTGGCGTCGACGGCGGTGACGCCCAGCGTCAGCACGCCGTCGGTGCCGATCTGGCCGTCGACCACGCCGTAGAGGGAGGTGCGCTCGTTGTGCAGGTTGCGGATCCAGGAGTCCTTGTCCTCATGGGCGACGACGAAGCGGCCGGCCCAGGAGCCGTCCTCGGCCAGCACCTTGTTGTAGTCCAGCGCCACGCGCTTGAGGCCGTAGGAGCCGAGCGTCACGTTGGCTGCGCCGCCGTCCTCGTTCTTCGGGCGCTTGCGCACGTAGTTGATCGTGCCCGACGCGTTGCCCACGCCGGTCAGCAGCCCGTTGGCGCCGCGGATCAGCTCGATGCGCTCGAACAGGAAGGTGTCCTCGCGGCCGACGACGGTGCCCCAGGAGTTGGTCATGCCCAGGCCGTCGACCTGCGTCAGCTGGATCTCGAAGCCGCGCGCATTGAAGGTCGCCCGGTTGGTCTCGTACTGCTCGACATTGATGCCGGTGGCCAGGCCCAGTGCCTCATTGCTGCCGGTCAGGCCGAAATCGGCCATCTCGCCCTGGTCGATGGTGCTGATGGTCTGCGGCGTTTCCTTCACGTCCATCGGCAGGCCGGTGGCGCCCTTGGAGACGCGGTGCACGCGCTTGCCGGTCACGGAGACCTTGTCGAGTGCGGCTTCCGGCGGCTTGGTCTCTTGCGGCCTGGCGTCTTGCGCACGGGCATCGCCCAGGGCCAGGCTGGCGGCGATGGCGCAGGCCGTCATCAGGAAGGGGTGGTTCACGGGTACTTCTCCAAATGCGTTGGACGCCGCGTCTTGTCGGGCAGGGCTGCGCCACGCGGGCCGATGCCGGACGCGTGCTGTCGTGGTGGCGGTGGGTTGGGGTTGCCCGCGGCTCGTCCCGCAATGGGGATGGCGGCTTGCCGGCGCTCCTGGCGGGCAAGTCTACAGGCTAATAAGAATTGTTCTCAACAAAGCGCTTTGAAGCGCAGGCCCGTGTGTTGTCGGCGCGACGCTGGCCTGATGCCGATCAATGCGCCGGTGGCCGGACCAGCAGCACCGGCACCGGCGAGCTGCGCAGGATCTGCTCGGCATCGCTGCCCAGCACCCAGCGCCCGATGCCGCGGCGGCCGTGCGTGCCGACCACGACGAGGTCGGCCGGYCATGTGCCGATCTCGTCGACCACCACGTCAGCCAGCCGGCGCTGCATCGTCTCGAACAGCGCGACCTCGGCGGGGACGCCGGCCGCCTCGGCGCGTGCCTTGCCCCGGGCCAGCACCTCGTTGCCGGCGCTCTTCAGCACGCCCGCCACATCGCCCGCGTAGCCGCCGAAGCCGGTCGCGAAGCTCAGTTCGTCGACCATGTGGATCAGGCGCAGCGTGGCACCGGTCAGCTTCGCGAGGCGGATCGCTTCGTCGAGGCCGCGGGTGGAGGTGTCGCTGCCGTCGACCGGGACGAGGATGTGTTGGTACATGGAGGGACCCGCGGGGTTGGGGGCTCGCGTCAGTTCCCCGAATATGCCTGCTTGAGCCCGAGGTGCTCGGCAAAGGGAAGGAAATCCCTGTCCGCGTGGAGCAGCATCAATCCGTCTTCGATGCACCGGGTTGCAATCAGCGTGTCGATGGTCTTCCGGATGGTGATGCCCATGGCGCGCAGAGTCCTGTAGTTCGCGGAAGCCTTCACCGCCAGGCCGTAGCCGACCAGATCGATGTGATCGAAGGTCTCCAGGGTCTGCTTCACCAGCTTGAACTCGCGCTCGCTGCGAACTCCCTGCAGGACTTCCGCCGCGATCAGGTCGCCCACGGCCACGGGGCTGCGCCCGAGGACCGAGTCCAGAAGCGCGACCTGCGGCGTGTCCGCCGCGCGAAAGTAGTCGATCCAGACGCTGGAGTCGACCAGGATCACCGGTCCGTCCTCATGGATTCCAGGTCACCTTCCCAGGTGATCTTTCCCTTGAGTTCGCGGGCTTTCTCCTGCGCACGAAGTCGCACCAGGGTTCGCAGGCCCAACTCCACGGCCTCGCGCTTGGTCTTCGCGCCCGTGGCCTTCAAGGCGTCCTTCATGAGCTTGTCGTCGATCTCGATGTTCGTTCGCATGATGTGTATCCGCCAGGAATTCCTTACACAGCGTAGCACCTCTGCGGGGATTCTTCACCTGAGCTCATGCTTTTGCCGCAAACGCGCCCTCGCCCACTCAAGTGTGATCATCGCGAGGCGAACGACGGGCCGGCAGCGACCGTCGCGGCGGTGATCTCTTTCAGCCGGGTCGCCCCGGTTTGACGCATGATGGTCTCGAACTCGCGCTGCAGGATGCCGAGCACGGCCGCGACGCCCGGTTCGCCGAAGGCCGCGAGCCCCCAGCAGTAGGGGCGCCCGATGCCGACCGCCGTCGCGCCCAGTGCCAATGCCTTGTAGGCGTCGGTCCCGCGGCGGACTCCGCCGTCCACCAGCACCGGGATCTTGCCGGCGACCGCCTTGACGACCTCGGGCAGCGCGCCGATCGTCGACTGGAAGCTCTCTTCCGCGCGTCCGCCATGGTTGGACACGATGATGCCGTCGACGCCGGCCCGCACCGCGCGAGCAGCGTCCTCACCGGTCATGATGCCCTTCAGGACGACCTTCGCCTTGGTCGCGGCACGCAGCTTGGCGACGAAGTCCCAGGTCATGCCTGTCCCGTACAGGTTGGTCACGTGCGACACGTCGATGTCGTTGAACGCGGGCTTGCGCGAGACTTCGTTCTTGAAGCCGCCGGCATGGCAGGCGACGCACTGCCGATCGTCCTGCCTGCGCGCACGGAACAGCGTCTCGGTGTTGCGCCCGCCCTGCCGGTCCACCGTCAGCACGATGGCAGTGACCCCGGCCTCTTCGGCACGCCTGACGAGCGCCCGCGTCACGTCCCAGTCGTCGGTGGGATAGAGCTGGAACCAGATCGGTGCGCCGTGCGCCTTGGCCACGTCGGCGGCCGACGAATTGCTGGAGGTCGACAGAACCATCAGCTGCTTCCTCGCGCCCGCCGCGCGTGCGACCGGGATCTCTGCTTCGGGGTGGAATGCACCCTGGCTGCTCACCGGCGACAGAAAGATCGGGCTGGCGTACTCGGCACCGAACAGGCGGATCCGCGTGTCGATCTTGCGCGCGTCGACCAGCCGCCGCACCTTGATGCGGAGCTTGTCGTAGTCGTCATGATTCGCGCGCAGCGTGGCGTCGTCGTCGACGCCGGTGGCCATGTAACCCCARTGTGCAGGAGCGCCCTGGGCCTGCAGCGCCTTTCGCGCCGCCGGCTCGAAGTCCATCACGTTGAGCGCGTCTTCGGGCGCTTCGATGATGTCGCCGACCTTGCGTGTCTGGGCGCGCAGCACGTCGTAGCTCTGCGCCGACGCCGCATCGGACAGTGTCGCCGCCAGGGCGGCGATCACGCCCGGGGCTGCGGAGCCGGCCAGCAAGGGACTGCCCGCCAGGAATTGCAGCAGGCGGCGGCGGGCCCGCACGCGATCGGCGAGAGCAACATGGGTGCGTGAGTTGTTCAAGGGCGCTTCCTCATTCATGGGGCCAGGGATGGTCGGGGACCACGAGAACGTGAGTATCCGAATTTTCTGAAGCCAATGTTCGAAGGGCTTGAACGGCTCTCCGGTCCGCTTCATCGCAAACCGCAGATCGAGTCGCGTTTTCCTTCGTTCGCCGCGCGATGTCCGCGCTCGACACTGCGGCCCACGATGTCCCAGGTTCTCCCGTTGTCCCGCCATGCCGACGTGCATGAGCGAATCGCTGCCGCCACCGCCACCCTCGTCCGGCAGCTCGCCGCCACCGCGGTCGAACGCGACCAGGCCGGCGGCCACGCCGCGGCCGAGCGCGAACACATCCGCGCGAGCGGCCTGCTGACGCTGACGATCCCGCGAGAGCTCGGCGGCCTCGGCGCCGACTGGCCCACCTTCTTCGGCGTGCTGCGCCAGCTCGCGCAGGCCGACAGCGCGCTCGCCCACCTGTTCGGCTTCCACCACCTGCAGCTCGCCGGCGTGCTGCTGTACGGCAGCGCCGACCAGCAGCGCTCGCTGCTGCGCCGCACCGTCGACGAGCAGCTCTTCTGGGGCAATGCGCTGAATCCGCTCGACAAGCGCACGCTCGCCCGCGAGGTCGACGGCGGCTTCGTGATCGACGGCATCAAGAGCTTCGCGTCGGGCTCGGTCGGCTCCGACCAGCTGACGGTCTCCGCCTGGCACGAGCCGACGCAGACGGCGCTGATCGCCGCGGTGCCGACACGACGCGAAGGCGTCAGCGTGCAGGCCGACTGGGACGCCTTCGGCCAGCGCCAGACCGACAGCGGCAACGTCGCGTTCCGCCAGGTGCCGGTCTCGCACGACGAGGTGCTGCAGGCGCCCGGCGTCGTGCCCACCGCGCGCGCCACGCTGCGCTCGCAGGTGGCGCAGCTGATCATGGCGAACCTGTACCTCGGCATCGGCCTCGGCGCGTTCGACGAGGCCCGCCGCTACACCCGCGAATCGAGCAAGCCGTGGTTCGCCGCCGGTGTCGCGCAGGCCATTGACGATCCGTTCATCCAGCACCGCTACGGCGAGCTGTGGCTGCTGCTGCGCCCTGCGATCGCGCTGGCCGATGTGGCAGCGGTGAGGCTCGACCAGGCGCTGCGCCAGGGCCCGGCGCTGACGGCCGCCGAGCGCGGCGAGGTCGCGATCGCGGTGGCCGAGGCCAAGGCCTTGTCGCACCGCGCCGGCCTCGAGGTCAGCTCGCAACTCTTCGAGCTGACCGGCGCGCGCTCCACCTCGCAGTGTTACGGGCTCGACCGCTTCTGGCGCAACGCCCGCGTGCACACGCTGCACGACCCGATCGACTACAAGCTGCGCGACATCGGCCGCTACGTGCTGAACGGGCAGATCCCCGAGCCGACGGCCTACTCATGAGCAACATCCAGAACCTCGACCCCGGCCTGCCGCCGCCTCTCATCCGGCTCGACGGCCTGAGCAAGTCGTTCGCCCTGCCCAACGGCACCCGCTTCGACGCCGTCAAGAACGTCTCGCTGCAGGTCCGCCAGGGCGACATCTTCGGGCTGGTCGGCAAGAGCGGCGCCGGCAAGTCGACGCTGCTGCGGCTGATCAACCTGCTGGAGCGACCCGACCACGGCAGCGTCACGGTCGACGGCCGCGAGCTGACGGCCCTCGGCAAGCGCGTGCTGCGCGACGCGCGCCAGGGCATCGGCATGATCTTCCAGCAGTTCAACCTGCTGCAGAACGCGAGCGTGTTCGACAACGTCGCGTTCCCGCTGCGCATCCACGGCCGCTGGCGCGCGGCCGAGATCGAGCAGCGCGTGCACGAGTGCCTCGCGCTGGTGGGCCTGGACGAGAAGGTCGACGTGCACTCGGCGCAGCTGTCGGGCGGCCAGAAGCAGCGCGTCGCGATCGCCCGCGCGCTGGCCTCGCGGCCGTCGGTGCTGCTGTGCGACGAGCCTACGTCTGCCCTCGACGCCGAGACCACGCAGTCGCTGCTGGCCACGCTGCGCGACATCAATGCCCGCCTCGGCGTCACCATCGTGATCGTCACGCACGAGCTGGCGGTGGTGCACACGCTGTGCCGCCATGTCGCGGTGATCGAGGACGGCGCGGTGGCCGAGCAGTTCGCGCTCGCCGAAGCTGGCGCCGCGCGCAAGACCGCGCTGGGTCGCGCGCTGGCGCGCCTGGTGGCCGCGCCGCCGCAGGAGGCCGCGTATGCCTGAGAACATCGTCGCCATCCTCCCCGAGCTGGGCACCGCGCTCGGCCAGACGCTGCTGATGCTCGCCATCGGCCTGTCGGCCGCGGTGCTGCTGGGCGGGCCGCTCGGCATCTGGCTGTTCCTGCTCGGCCCCGGCCAGTCGCTTGCGAATCGCCCGCTGTTCGCCGTCGTCAGCTGGGCGGTCAACACCGTGCGCTCGTTCCCGTTCATCATCCTGCTGGTTGCGCTGGTGCCGTTCACCCGCGTGATCGCCGGCAGCTCGATCGGGCCGGTGGCCGCCGCGGTGCCGCTGTCGTTCGCGGCGATCCCGTACTTCGCGCGCATGGTCGAGCAGAACCTGCGCGACGTGCCGCGCGGCGTCATCGAGGCCGCGCATGCGATGGGCGCCTCCGAGCTGCAGATCATCTGGCGCGTGCTGATCGTCGAGGCGCGTTCCGGCCTGGTGCTCGCGCTCACGGTGCTCGCGATCAGCTTCCTGTCGTATTCGGCGGTGGCCGGCGTGGTCGGCGGCGGCGGCATCGGCGACCTCGCGATCCGCTACGGCTACTACCGCTTCCAGACCGACGTGATGGTGCTCACCGTCGCGATCCTGATCGTGCTGGTGCAGGCGATCCAGCTGGTGGGCAACACCGTCGCGCGCCGGCTGGACAAGCGCTGATCCGATTCCCGATTTCTTCATCTCTCCCTGGAGTTGTACCCATGTTGTTCGCACGCCGCTCGCTGCTGGCCCTCGCACTCACTGCCGTCGCACTCGGCGCGACCGCCCAGCAGAAGAAGGAGATCGTGTTCGGCGCCACCGCCGGCCCGTACGCCGACCAGATCAAGCTCGGCATCAAGCCGCTGCTCGAGAAGAAGGGCTACACGGTGAAGATCGTCGAGTTCAACGACTACATCCAGCCGAACCACGCGCTGGCCCAGGGCGCGCTCGACGCGAACGCGTTCCAGCACATCGTCTACCTGACGAAGTTCGCGACCGAGAACAAGCTCGCGATCAGCGAGCTGCTGAAGGTGCCGACCGCGCCGATCGCGATCTACAGCCGGAAGCACAAGACGCTGGACGTGAAGGAAGGCGCCGTCGTCGCGCTGCCGAACGACCCGACGAATGCGGCGCGCGCGCTGGTCGTTCTGCAGGAGATCGGCTGGGTCAGGCTGCGCGAAGGCACCGACCCGATCCGCGCGTCGGAGAAGGACGTGGCCGTCAACCTCAAGAAGATCAAGCTGGTGCCGATCGAGGCCGCGCAGCTGCCGCGCTCGCTGGACGACACTGACTACTCGTTCGTCAACGGCAACTTCGCGCTGGCCTCGGGCCTGAAGCTGACCGAGGCGCTCGCGCTCGAGAAGACCGGCCCGACCTACCAGAACGTCGTCGCGGTGCGCACCGCGGACAAGGACGCGCCGTGGGTCAAGGACATCGCCGAGGCCTACCGCTCGAAGGAGTTCCTCGCCATCACCGAAACGAAGTTCGCCGGTTTCGTGAAGACCGACTACCAGCAGGCCCTCGCAAGCAAGTGATCCGCTTCAACGCCTTCCAGATGAACACGGTCGGGCACCAGTCGCCCGGGCTGTGGACGCACCCGCGCGATCGCTCGCACCGCTACACCGATCCGGACCATTGGGTCGAGCTCGCGCAGCTGCTGGAGCGCGGCCGCTTCGACGGCGTGTTCCTGGCCGACGTGCTGGGCGTCTACGACGTGTACCAGGGCGCGGCCGATGCCGCGCTGCGCCATGGCGTGCAGGTGCCGCTGAACGACCCGCTCGCGCTGGTGCCGCTGATGGCGCAGGCGACGCAGCACCTGGGCTTCGGCGTGACCTGCGCGCTGACCTACGAGCACCCCTACCCGTTCGCGCGCCGCATCAGCACGCTCGACCACCTGACGCGCGGGCGCATCGGCTGGAACATCGTCACCGGCTACCTCGACAGCGCCGCGCGCAACCTGGGCCTGCCGCAGCAGCCGGCGCACGACGACCGCTACGACATGGCCGACGAGTACCTGGAGGTCGTCTACAAGCTGTGGGAACACAGCTGGCAGGACGACGCGGTGGTGCGCGACAAGGCGCGCGGCGTCTTCACCGACCCGGCGCGCGTGCGCCCGATCCGCCACCGCGGCGAGCACTACCAGGTGCCGGGCATCCACCTGTGCGAGCCGTCGCCGCAACGCACGCCGGTGCTGTACCAGGCCGGCAGCTCGCCGCGCGGCAAGGCCTTCGCGGCGCGCCATGCGGAGTGCGTGTTCGTCAGCGGGCCGAGCGTCGCGGTGGTGCGCAAGTATGTCGACGGGATCCGCGCTGCGCTGGTGGCGCAAGGCCGCCCGGCGAACGACGTGCTGATCTACGCGCAGGCGTTGATCGTCACCGGCGAGAACGAAGCCGTCGCGAAGGCCAGGCATGCGGAGTACCGCGAGCACATCGACCTCGACGCCTCGCTCGCGCTGCTGTCGGGCTGGACCGGCGTCGACTTCAGCCGCTTCGCGCCCGACGCGACGGTCGAGTACATCGACACCGAGGCCGGCCGCAGCGCGCTCGCGTCGTTCAACCAGGCCGACCCGACGCGCGTCTGGACGGTGCAGGAAGCGGCGCAGTTCATCGGCCTCGGCGGCCGCGGGCCGGTGATCGTCGGCGATGCGGTGCAGGTGGCCGACGAGCTGGAGCGCTGGGTCGAGGCGACCGGCGTCGACGGCTTCAACCTCGCGTATGCGGTGGCGCATGAATCGATGCGCGATGTCGTCGAGCACGTGGTGCCCGAGTTGCAGAAGCGCGGCCGCTACCGCCGCGAGTACGCCGGCGGCACGCTGCGCGAGCAGCTGTTCGGCCGCGGCCCGCGGCTCGGTGCCGACCACATCGCGAAGCGGCTGCGGCTGGATGCCGTGCACGCCGCCGCCTGATCCCTTCATTCCCGAAAGTTGCCGATGAAACGCCGTACCGTCCTGCAAGCCGCCGCTGCTGCCCTGGCCGTCCCTACGCTGGCGCGTGCCGCCGATGCGAAGGAGCTGCGCCTCGACTACGCCTACTACTCGCCGTCCAGCCTGGTGCTGCGCCGCTTCGGCTGGCTCGAGGAAGACTTCAGGCGCGACGGCGTCAACGTCAAATGGGTGCTGAGTGCCGGCAGCAACCGCGCGCTGGAGTACCTGAACAGCAACAGCATCGACATCGGCTCGAGCGCCGGCCTGGCCGCGCTGCTCGCGAAGRCCAACGGCAACCCGATCCGCACGCCGTACATCTTCTCGCGCCCGGAATGGACCGCGCTGGTCGTGCCCAAGGGCTCGCCGATCAAGTCGCTGGCCGACCTGAAGGGGAGGAAGGTCGCGGCCACCAAGGGCACCGACCCGTACCTGTTCCTGCTGCGCGCGCTGCACAGCGTGGGGTTGAAGCGCAGCGACATCGAGCATGTCGCGCTGCAGCATGCCGACGGCCGCACCGCGCTCGAGCAGGGCCGCGTCGACGCCTGGGCCGGGCTGGATCCGCTGATGGCGGCCAGCGAGCTGGATGCAGGATCGACGCTGCTGTACCGCAACGTCGCGTTCAACACCTACGGCTTCCTGAATGTGCGCGAGGACGTGCTCGCGCAGCGCCCGGACGACGTGAAGCGCGTGATCGCGGCCTACGAGCGTGCGCGGCTGTGGATCCTCGCGAACCAGAGCGAGGCCGCGAAGATCCTGTCCGAAGAGGCCAAGGTCAGCCTGCAGGTCGCGCTGCTGCAGATCAAGCTGCGCACGGATCTCAGCAACCCGCAGCCGTCGGCCGAGCATGTGAAGGCCTTGCAGGCGGCCGCGCCGATCCTGCTCGACGAGCAGCTGGTCAAGCCGGGCACCGACCTCGCGCGCACGATCACGGAGCTGGTCGACACCCGCTTCGCGACCGGCGTGATCCAGCGTGCCGCCTGAACTGACGCTGACGGCTGCGCCTGCAGCATCGACGGCACCGCGCCTGCGCAGCAAGCGCCGCTGGCGCGTGCCGGTGGGCATCGTGCTGCCCGCCGTGGTGCTGGGCGCGATCGAGCTGGCGGCCTGGCTCGGCTGGTCCGGCAGCCGCGCGCTGCCGCCACCGAGCGAGGTGCTGCGCACGCTGATCGGCCTGGGCGGCCAGACGCTCGGGCTGCATCTGCTGGCCAGCACCGGCCGCGTCGCCGCGGGCTTCGCGCTCGGCAGCGGGCTCGCGCTCGCGGCCGGCTCGGCGGTCGGGCTGTCGCAGCGCGTCTCGGCCTGGCTCGATCCTTCCGTGCAGGGCCTGCGCGCGATCCCGTCGCTCGCCTGGGTGCCGTTGCTGCTGCTGTGGCTGGGCATCGACGAGACGCCGAAGATCGTGCTGATCGCGATCGGCGCGTTCTTTCCGGTCTACCTGGGCGTGGCCTCGGGCTTCCGCGGCGTCGACCGCAAGCTGGTCGAGGTCGGCCGGCTGTTCGGCTTCTCACGCCTGGCGCTGGTGCGGCGCGTGCTGCTGCCGGCCGCGTTGCCGTCGGTGCTGACCGGGCTGCGCAACGGCCTCGGCCTCGCGTGGATGTTCATGGTGGCCGCCGAGCTGATCGCCGCGAGCAGCGGCCTCGGCTACCTGCTGACCGACGGCCGCGAGACCGGCCGCGCCGACATCGTGCTCGCCGCGATCGCGCTGCTGGCGCTGCTGGGCAAGCTGAGCGACGGCGCGATGCGCGCGCTGGAGCGCCGGCTGCTGGCGTGGCGCGATGCGTTCGAGCCGGGCCCTTGATGTTTCCTGTCGTCCCTGACCTCCAAAGACCATGAGCCTCCATCGCCGTACCCTGCTGTTGTCCGCCCTCCTCGTCGCCGTCGCCGGCCCGGCCGCCGCGCAGGAGACGATCAAGATCGCCGTCACCGCCGGCCCGCATGCGCAGATCGCCGAGGTGGCGAAGAAGGTCGCCGAGCGCGACGGCCTGAAGCTGCAGATCGTCGAGTTCAACGACTACATCCAGCCCAATGCCGCGCTCGATGCCGGCGACGTGCAAGCCAACAGCTACCAGCACCTGCCGTTCCTGCAGTCGCAGATCCAGGCGCGCGGCTACAGGATCAGCGCGGTCGGCTACACGGTGACCTTCCCGATGGGCTTCTATTCGAAGCGCTACAAGTCGCTGGCCGACCTGCCGGCCGGCGCGAAGGTCGGCATCCAGAACGATCCGTCGAACAGCGGGCGCGCGCTCGCGCTGCTGCAGAAGTACGGCGTGATCAAGCTGAAGCCGGCCGCCGGCATCAGCGCGACGGTGCAGGACGTGGTCGAGAACCCGAAGAAGATCCAGATCGTGCAGGTCGAGGCGGCGCAGCTGCCGCGCTCGCTCGACGACCTGGACGCGAGCGCGATCAACACCAACTACGCGGTGCAGGCGAAGCTGGTGCCCACGCGCGATGCGATCGCGATCGAGGACCCGAAGAACCCGTACGCCAACCTGCTGGCGGTGCGCACCGAGGACAAGGACAAGCCCTGGGTCGCGAAGCTGGTGAAGGCCTTCCAGTCGCCGGAGGTGAAGCAGCTGGTCGAGTCGACCTTCAGCGGATCGATGGTGCCGGCCTTCTGAGGGTGGGGCCGGGGGGCTGACTTCGGGGCCGCACAGTGATACTGTGCGGGCGCGTCCGTTGGAGGCCCGCCATGYCAGATACCACCGACACGATAGCCCTCGCTCCCTACGATGCCCGCTGGCCTGCGCTGTTCAAGGCGGAGCAGCAGGCGATCCGCGCCGCGCTCGGGCCGGACATCGAGGTCTGCATCGTGCACATCGGCAGCACCGCGGTGCCGGACCTGCCGGCCAAGCCGATCATCGACATCCTGCTGATCGCCCCGGTGGCGGCGCAGTGGTCGTCGTTCATCGCGCCGCTCGAGGGCCTGGACTACGTGTTCTGGCCCGACAACCCGCGGCGCGACCGCATGTTCTTCGTGAAGGGCATGCCGCCGTACGGCACCGGCCGCACCCACCATGTGCACGTGCGCATGCCGGCCGATGCGCAGGCCGAGTTGCGGTTCCGCGACCAGCTGCGCGCCCACCCCGAGCTGGCGGCGCAGTACCTGGACGTGAAGCGGGCGCTTGCCGCGCGCTACCGCGACGACCGCGAGGCCTACACCGAGGGCAAGTCGCGCTTCATCCGCGAGCTGCTGGCCGCCGCCTGCGTCGACGGCGCATGAAATGGCTGCGCGGGGTACACGCCGGGCGTGAGATCTTCGGGCAGCTGGACGGCGAAGAGATCGTCGTCCATGCCGGCGGCCTGTTCGCCTCCCCTTCCCCCACCGGTGAGCGGCTGCCGCTGGCCGGCCTCGAGTGGCTGACGCCGTGCCGGCCGTCGAAGATGATCGCGCTGTGGAACAACTTCGCCGCGGCGGCCGAGAAGAACGGCTGGTCGCGGCCGGCCGAGCCGCTGTACTTCCTGAAGGCACCGAGCAGCTTCGCCGCGCACGGCCAAACGATTGCGGTACCGAGCCCGGACGTCGGCCGCGTGGCCTACGAGGGCGAACTGGCGATCGTGATCGGCCGCCGCGCGAAGGCGGTGCCGCTCGAGCAGGCCGCGTCGCACATCTTCGGCTACAGCTGCGCCAACGACGTGACCGCGATGGAGCTGATCGCGCGCGACCCGAGCTTTGCGCAGTGGGCGCGCGCGAAGAGCTTCGATGGCTTCGGCGTGTTCGGCCCGGTGATCGAGACCGAGTTCGACCCGGCTGCGGCGACGCTGCGCACGACAGTGGGCGGCCGCGAGCGCCAGAACTACGCGCTGAACGACATGTTCTTCACGCCGGCCGAGCTGGTCTCGCGGCTGTCGCACGACATGACGCTGGAGCCCGGCGACGTGATCCTGTGCGGCACCTCGCTCGGCGTGCTGCCGATGAAGCCCGGCACGGCCGTCGAGGTCACGATAGCCGGCATCGGCACGCTGGCGAACGTCTACGGGGCCGGCTGAATCGGCTGAGCGGGCTGCAGCGCCTTCTTCATGAAGTAGCGCGCATACCCGGGCGGGTAGCCGTCGATCTGGCCGAAGCAGGCGTAGCCCAGCTTCTCGTAGAAGCCGCGCGCCTGGAACTCGAAGGTGTCGAGCCAGGCGCCGACGCAGCCGCGCTCGATGGCTTCCGCTTCGGCGCGCTGCATGATCTGCGTGCCCAGGCCCTGGCCGCGTGCATCGGCCGGCACCACCAGCAACTGGATGAACAGCCACTGGAAGCCGGTGTAGCCCCAGGCGCCGCCGGCGACGTTGCCTTGCGCGTCGTGCACCAGCACCGCGAGCGGCCGGTTGCCGCTGGCGCCGGCCTGCGACAGGTTGTACTCGACGAGCGGCGCGAGGATCGCCTGGCGCAGCGCTTCATCGGCGGTGTCGGTGAGGGTCAATGAGTAGGGCGTCGGCATCGGGGGCTCAGAGCATCTTGCGGTAGATCAGGAAGCCGGAGTTCGTCGCGACCCGGTCGTACAGCGTCCTCGCGGTCGTGTTGGTCTCGTGCGTCATCCAGTAGACGCGGTTGGAGCCGCCCGCCGCGGCGCGCTCGTACACACCTTCGATCAGCGCGCGGCCGACGCCGCGCCCGCGTGCAGCGGCCGTCGTGAACAGGTCCTGCAGGTAGCAGGTCGGCCCGAGCAGCGTCGTGCTGCGGTGGAACAGGTAGTGCGTGAGGCCCAGCAGCTCGCTGCCGCGCGCGGCCACCAGCGCGTGCACCGGCTCGTAGGCATCGAAGAAGCGCGACCAGGTGGCCTGCGTGATCTCGTCGGGCAGCGCGGTCGGGCCCTCGCGGCCGTAGAACGCGTTGTAGCCGTCCCAGAGCGGCTTCCAGGCGGCGAAGTCGTCGCGCGCGACGGGGCGGATCGTGAAGTCGGGTTTCATGGCGGCAGGGTCCGGGTCAGTCGGCGGACGCGGCGCGATGCTTGCGCACCAGCCGCACGAGGGTGTTCCAGGCGCGCGTCGTCAGCGGCGAGCCCAGCCGCTTCTCGAGGAAGGCGTTCGGGCTGCCGGGCGAGGCGCCGAACTTGCGGCTCAGGCTCAGCACCTCGGCGGGCGTCACCGCGATCAGCTCGACATCGCCGCGCGCGGACGCGAGCGGCAGCGTCGGCGGCACCACCTCGGGCGAATGCAGGAAGGAGACGCAGAACTCGTAGACGCTCGCACGGTCGATGCCGGCGAACGGGTCGGTGTCGACCAGCGCTTCGAGGTAGTCGACGGTGCGCACGAAGGCGGGCTCCTTCAGGCCGCATCGCGTGTTCAGCAATGCATATGCGCGGTCGAACACCTCCCGTGCTTGATCGGTCGACGAAGCTGTGTAGACCAGCGTGCCGTTGGTCAGAAACGAGGCGGCGCTGACGGCACCCGCGTCCAGGAAGGCGGCTTCCAGCTGCAGCTTCGTCGGGCAGTTGGTCCGCCCGAGGTTGAGGTTGCGGAAGAAGACGGCGAAGTCCATGCCGTCGTCAAGGCGTGCGGTCGACGTCGACCTCGTCCCAGTAGCCCATCACCGATGAGCGCCGGTAGCCCTCGCCCATCAGCCTGACGCTGACGCGGCCGGTCTCGGTGTGCACCGCCACGTCATGCGGGTTCGAGGTGCCCAGCACCAGGTAGCGGCACGGCGCCTCGGTGTGGTTGAAGATCGCGTGGCCCGCCTTCTGGCCGGCCGGAAAGCACACGTAGTCGCCGGCTGTCATCAGGTAGCGCTTGTCGCCCAGCGTCAGCGTGAGGCTGCCCTCGATCAGGTAGAGGTGCTCTTCCTCGAGCAGGTGGTAGTGCGCCTGGTTGGCCTGGCGGCCCGGCGGCAGCTCTTCCATCGAGACGCTCACCTGCGTGCCGCCACCGAACGAGCTGAGGTGCCGGTAGCGCATGCCGAAGCGCTCGCCGCGCAGGAACTCCTCCATCGGCACGCGGCTGATCGGGAACGGCTCGAAGATGCCGTCGGCGTTGACCGAGGTGGGCTTGTCGGCGGCCGGTGAACTCATCGCCGCACGCCTACTTGACCCGGTCGCCGTAGGTCACCGCGGTGACCTTGCCGGCCTCGAGCCGCAGCGTCGTGATGAACTGCCCGTAGCCGGGGTTGTAGGTCCACTCGTCGATCTTCTCGCACGGCAGCACGACGGCGGTACCGGGCGCGCTGGCGGCGACCGACTGCGGATCGACCGGCTTGCAGAACGAATCGCGGGCGATGGGTTCGCCGCATYTCTGCAGCACGCCGGAGCGCGGTTCGCCGACACCGATGGTGGCGGAACTGCAGCGCAGCGATTGGGCACCGGCCGAAGCGGACAGGCCCAGCAGCACGGCCGCTGCGCACAACGCAAAGGGAAATTTCATGAGGGTTCCTTGTGATTTCTCAGGCGGGCGAGAGCGCGAGTTTGCCTGCGTGCTGCGACAGCGTCTGCGCCAGCAGCCCGGTCACCGCGTACACCGCCTCGATGTTCGGCGCCGGCGTCTGCGTGATCTGCGCGAGCTCGACCACCGAGCCCACCAGCGCCTGCAGCTCCAGCGCGCGGCCGTGCTCCACGTCCTGCAGCATCGAGGTCTTGTGCGCGCCAACCGCCTCGGCGCCGGCGATGCGCTTGTCCAGCGAGATCTTGAACTCCACGCCGAGCTTCTCGCCGATCGCCTGCGCCTCGGTCATCATCCGCGCCGCGAGTTCGCGCGTGGCCGGGAAGCGGCAGATGTCCTGCAGCGTCGCATGCGTCAGCGCGCTGATCGGGTTGAAGCTCAGGTTGCCCCACAGCTTGACCCAGATCTCGCCGCGGATGTCCTTGGACACCGGCGACTTGAAGCCGGCCCGCATCATCGCCTGCGACAGCGCCTCGATGCGCTCGCTGCGCGAGCCGTCCAGCTCGCCCAGCGTGAAGCGGTTGCCCTCGATCACGCGCACCACGCCCGGCTCGACCAGCTCCGAGGCCGGGTAGACGATGCCGCCGATCACGCGCTCGGGCTCGATGTGCGCGCCGATCACGCCGCCGGGGTCGACGCTCTCGAGCGAGCGCCCCTCGTACGGCCCGGCCAGCTTGTGGAAGTACCACCACGGCAGCCCGTTGATCATCGTGACGACCAGCGTGTGCGGGCCGAACAGCTCGCGCAGCTCGGGCAGCACGTCCTTCACCTGGTGTGCCTTCAGCGTCAGCAGCACCACGTCCTGCGGGCCGGCCTCGGCCATGCGCTGCACCGCCCGCAGGTTGCGCGCGACCTGCTCGCGGCCGTCTTCCTCGATCAGCTTGAAGCCGTTCGCGTTGATGGCCGCCAGGTTGCGGTTGCGGGCGATGAAGGTGACCTCTTCGCCCGCCAGCGCCAGCCGGGCCCCCAGGTAGCCGCCGATGGCACCGGCGCCGACGATCGCGAATTTCAAGGGATTTCTCCGACAGCGTGGGTTTCGCGCGAGCGCAACCACCTGCGCCCGCTTTGCGCCGCCGGCCACAGCAGGATCACCAGCGCCAGCGCCGTGATCCCACCCACCAGCGGGTTCGACCAGAAGATCGAGAGTTTGCCCTGAGATGCAAGCATCGACTGCCGGAAGCTCGCCTCGGCCATGTCGCCCAGCACCAGCGCCAGCACCATCGGCGCCAGCGGGTAGCGCAGCTTCTTGAAGACGTAGCCGACGACGCCGAACACCAGCATCATCACCACGTCGAACATCGCGCTGTGCACCGTGTACGCGCCGATCGCGCAGATCACGATGATCACCGGCGCGATCACCGAGAACGGGATGCGCAGGATCGCCGCCCACCACGGCACCGTCGTCAGCACCACGATCAGGCCGACCAGGTTGCCGAGGTACATCGAGGCGATCAGCCCCCAGACGAAATCCTTCTGCTCGACGAACAGCATCGGCCCCGGCTGCAGCCCCCAGATCAGCAGGCCGCCCAGCAGCACGGCCGCGGTCGGCGAGCCGGGGATGCCCAGCGTCAGCATCGGCAGCAGCGCCGAGGTGCCGGCCGCGTGCGCCGCGGTCTCGGGCGCGATCACGCCCTGGATCTGCCCCTTGCCGAAGCTCTGCGGGTCGTCGGACATGCGGCGCGCCATGCCGTAGCTCATGAACGAGGCCGGCGTCGCGCCGCCCGGCGTGATGCCCATCCAGCAGCCGATCGCCGTCGAGCGCAGGAAGGTCTTCCAGTGCCTGAGCAGCTCACCCCAGGTCTGCCACACCACCTTGAAGTTGATCTTCGCGCTCTTGCCCTTGAAGGCCAGGCCCTCCTCCATCGTCAGCAGGATCTCGCCGATGCCGAACAGCCCGATCACCGCGATCAGGAAGTCGAAGCCCTTCAGCAGCTCGGGCACGCCGAAGGTCATGCGCAGCTGGCCGGTCACGCTGTCCATGCCGACGGCGGCGAGCGCGAAGCCGAGCATCATCGACGCGATGGTCTTGGCCGGCGGCTCCTTGCTGGTGCCGACGAAGCTGCAGAACGTGAGCAGCTGCACCGCGAAGAACTCCGGCGGGCCGAACTTCACCGCGAACTTCGCGAGCAGCGGCGCGAGGAAGGTGATCAGCACCACCGCGAACAGCGCGCCGACGAACGACGAGGTGAAAGCCGCCGTCAGCGCCTGCGCCGCGCGGCCCTGCTGCGCCATCGGGTAGCCGTCGAAGGTGGTGGCCACCGACCACGGCTCGCCGGGGATGTTGAACAGGATCGACGTGATCGCCCCGCCGAACAGCGCTCCCCAGTAGATGCACGACAGCATGATGATGGCCGACGTGGGGTTCATCGAGAACGTGAGCGGCAGCAGGATCGCGACGCCGTTGGCGCCGCCCAGCCCCGGCAGCACGCCGATCAGCACGCCCAGCGTGAGGCCGATCAGCATGAAGCCGAGGTTGGGCAGCGTGAGGGCCACGCCGAAGCCGTGCATCAGGTTGGTGATTTCTTCCATGCGCTTCTCTCCCTGTGGGTTCTTGTGTGCGCGGGCGGAGGAACTTCTACAGCCCTGACTAAAGACCGAACAGACGCTCGATCGGCCCCTTCGGCAGCGGCACCAGGAACCATTTCTCGAACACCGCGAACAGCAGCAGCGGCACGCCGACCGACACCGCCGCGGTGAGCGGCCAGCGGTAGTGCCCGTGGCGGCGCATGAAGTAGCCGATCAGCAGCGTCGATGCGAGGTAGATGCCGAGCCCCCAGATCAGCGCGACGTACACCACCATCGGCAGCAGCACCGCGACCACCATGCGCAGCTGCGCGCGCTCGGCGAACGCCGGGTCGGGCTGCTTGCGGCGGCGGAACTCGCCGAACAGGATGCTGCCCGCCGCCGCGAGCAGCAGCAGCCCGATGTAGAACGGGAAGTAGCCGGCGCGCGGGCCGTCGTCGGCCCAGCCGATGCCCACGCGCAGGCTGTCGACGATCACCACCAGCGCGATCGCGGCCAGTACGCCGGCCATGCCGACCTCCGGCCACCGCTTGCCGACCGTTGCGGAATCAGGTTCGCTCATGCATCACCTCGTTGTGGGACGGGCCTATTGCGCGAGGAAGCCGGCCTGCTTCATCAACTCGCGGTGCATCTGCTCGTTCTTCCCGAGCCAGTCGACGAACTCCGGGCCGCTCATGAAGGTCTGCTTGAACGCACCCTTGTCCATGAAGTCCTTCCACTCCGGCAGCGCGCGCACCTTCTTGAACAGTTCGATGTAGAACGCCACCTGCTCCGGCGTCGCGCCCGGCGGCATGAAGATGCCGCGCAGCATCAGGTAGTCGACCGGCACGCCGGCCGACGCACACGTGGGGATGTCGTTCCAGCTCTGCGTCGGCGTCAGCTTGGCGGTGTACGGCAGCTTGTCCTTGTCCATCACGCACAGCGCGCGCAGCTTGCCGGCGCGCCAGTGCGACTCGGCCTCGATCGGGTTGTTGACCGTCGAGTCGACGTGCTTGCCCACCAGCTGCACCGCGACGTCGCCGCCGCCCTTGTACGGGATGTAGGTGAGCTTCTTGCCGACCGCCTTCTCGAGCATCGCGGTGATGATCTGGTCTTCCTGCTTCGAGCCGGTGCCGCCCATCTTGAAGCTGTTGGCCGGCTGCGCCTTGATCGCGTCGATGTACTCCTTCGCGGTCTTGTACGGCGACTCGGCGTTGACCCACAGCACGAACTCGTCCTGCGCGAGCATCGCCACCGGCGTCAGGTCGCGCCAGTTGAACGGCACGCCGGTGGCGAGCGGCGTCGTGTACAGGTTCGACAGCGTGATGACGATCTTGTGCGCATCGCCCTTCGCGCCCTTCACGTCGAGGAAGCCCTCGGCGCCCGCGCCGCCCGCCTTGTTGACGACGATGATCGGCTGCTTCATCAGGTTGTTCTTCGCGACCACGCCCTGGATGAAGCGGGCCATCTGGTCGGCCCCGCCGCCGGTGCCGGCCGGCACGACGAACTCCACCGGCTTGGCGGGCTCCCAGGCCTGTGCCGCCCCGCCCCCGCCCATCGCACACAGCGCCATCGCGGCCGCCGCCCACTGCTTGAACTGCTGGTACTTCAAGATCGCTCCTTGTGGTTGTCACACTGGGGGAATCGCCCCCCGGGGTCCGTCGGTGTCGTTCTTGTGGGTGCGGCCGCCAACGTCCTCACGGACGCCGACCGCGGGCGACCGGCAGGGTTCGCCCGGGAAGAAAACGGTATCAGCCGAGGCCGAGCTTCTGCGCGAGGCCGATGCGCTGCAGCTTGCCGGTGGCGCCCTTCGGGATCTCGTCCATGAAGAGGATCTTCTTCGGCACCTTGTAGTCGGCGGCCCGCGTCGCGACGAAGGCCTGCAGCTCGCGCTCGGTGGCCGGCTGGCCCTCGCGCAGCACGACGACCGCGGCGACCTCTTCGCCGAGCTTCGGGTGCGGCATGCCGAAGCACACCACCTGCGCGACGGCCGGGTGGTCCATCAGGATCTCGTCGACCTCGCGCGGGCTGACCTTCTCGCCGCCGCGATTGATGATTTCCTTGAGGCGCCCGGTCAGGCTGATGTAGCCGTCGGCGTCCATCGTGCCCTGGTCGCCGGTGCGGAACCAGCCGTTCGTGAAGCCCTCGGCATTGGCCTTCGGGTTGTTCTCGTAGCCGCGCGTCACGTTGGCGCCGCGGATCACGATCTCGCCGATGCCGCCGGCCGGCAGCAGGTTGCCGTCCTCGGCCATGATGGCCACCTCGGGCCCGGCCGCGAGGCCGACCGCGCCCGGCTTGCGCGCCTTCGGCGGCAGCGGGTTCGACGCCATCTGGTGCGTGGCTTCGGTCATGCCGTAGGCCTCGATCAGCGGCGCGCCGAACACCTCCTCGAGCTCGCGGATCACCTGCGGCGGCATCGACGACGACGACGAGCGCAGGAAGCGCAGCGGGTGGCGCTGGATCACGTCGGCGTTCTTGCCGGCGCGCGACAGGATGGCCTGGTGCATGGTCGGCACCGCGGTGTACCAGGTGGGCCTGGCCTCCTCCATCCAGCCGAAGAACTTCAGCGCATTGAAGCCCGGCGTGCAGAACACCTGCGAGCCGGCCGACAGCGGCGCGAGCACGCCGGCGATCAGGCCGTGGATGTGGAACAGCGGCATGATGTTCAGCCCGCGGTCGGCGGGGGTGAACGCGAGCGTGCTGCGGATGTTGGTGGCCGAGGCGCACAGGTTGCGCTGCGACAGCGGCACGATCTTCGGGCGCGAGGTGGTGCCGGAGGTGTGCAGCACCATCGAGACGTCGTCGGGCTCGGCCCAGGTGGCTTGCGCGGCCGATGCGGCGATGGCGCCATCGCGCGGCTCCAGCACGAAGCTGCCGGCGCCGGCGCCTTCGGGCACCACCAGGTCGATCACGCGCACGCCGAGCTTCGCGGCCACGTCGATCGCCGGCGAGGCGCTGCCGCGCTCGACGACCAGCGCCTTCGCGTTCAGGTCGGACAGGTAGAACTCGAACTCGTCGGCGCGGTAGGCCGGGTTCAGCGGCGCGCTGGTCACGCCGCAGGCGCAGGCGACGAAGCAGGTCGCCATCTCGGGGCCGTTGTTCAGCACGATCGCCACGCGGTCGTTGCGGGCGATGCCCAGGCCGTTGAGCCGGGCGAGCGTCTCGGCGATCAGCCGGCGCAGTTCGCGGTAGCGCAGCGGGGGGCGGTCGGGGGCGGAGATGGCGATGTCGTCATCGGCGCCATGGGCAAGCAGATCCTTCAAGCTGTGGGACATCGGTGCCTCGCAAGATGGGAACGAGGCAGCGCGTCGACGACGCACGCCCCCCAACGTGGTGTGTTTCTACTTGTTGTCGGGGGCGAGTGTGCCGCACGAACCCGGCGACTGGCAAGAACGGGGGATCCCCGATCACGCACCGGATCACGCCCAGCGAGCGTGCTCGGGCCGCCAGGCCGCGTTGGCGAGGCTGCCGGAAGCGGCCACTTGCGTGGGCGGCCACAGCAGGTCGTGAAGCAGCGCGATGACCTGCGGCAACGGGGGCGCGCCCAGGCGCGCCTTGCCGAGGAACGCAGCCCACTGCCTGCGCTTGGCGTCGTCGTCCGCGAAGAAGGCCGTCAGCGCGAGCGGGGGCTCGGCGGGCAGCGGGGTCCGGCGCCGGGCGAACGTCGCGCCGATGGCACGTGCGAGCGTGGCGCCGTCCAATGTCGACCGGTGGGCGATGACGGACAGGTCGAAGAAGTCCTTCATGCGGCTGTTGGCGATGCCGAGCGAGACCATCGCGTGGTACTTCTCCGCGATCACGGTATAGACCGGATAGGCCTGCAGCCGGGGCGCGGCCAGGTCGGCCAGCAGCACGGGAAAGGTCACCGACTCGGCGGCCGGCGTGACGGCGTCGCCGAACCCGACGTCGACATGCAGTGCACAGCGTGCGTTGCCGATGCGGGCTTCGAGCCGCACCCGCCAGCCGCCATAGGTCGTGTCTTCGCGGATGGACTCCACGCGGACCGAGTCGGGCGCGAACGTGATGCCATCGCCGAGGTCGATGCCGGCGATGCTGCGGAAGGTGTCCGTCAGGTGGTCCGGGCCGTCGGGGCCGAAACCGAGGAGATCGGCGTCTCGCGTCGGCCGGTGCGGCGTGTCGTACCAGAGCGTGAACAGCAGCGCTCCTTTCAGCAGGAATCGCTCGGCATGCTCCGACACGCTGATGCGGCAGAGCAGGCGCTCCAGCGCGAAGCGGTTCAGCAGCAGGTTGTAGTCTTCGCCGGACTGCTTGGCGAGGTTCAACAGCCGGGCCAGTACCGACGCCGCGCTCGCGTCGCTCATGCCACCAGCGCTTCCAGGTACGGCCGCATCACCGTCTCGACGCGGTTGATGCGCGCGAAATGGGTGACTTCGTCCATGCCGAGCCGGCGCGATCGCCAGGCATCGCGCAGGGCCTCGAGCGCGACGTCCAGCCCGATCTTGTGGCGGAACTTGAAGCAGTCGGTGACCGTTTTCGCGATGCCGTAGACCCGGATCGGCGAACCCTGTTCGACCGCCGTCTCGATGCCGGCCGTGCCGGCATCGCCGCGCAGCCGCACGATGCGCAGCGGCGGGTAGTCAATGGCCGGTGTCTGSGTGCCTTCAGGCAGTGCGATCCAGACCTCGTGCGGAAGCTGCGTGCCGATGCCGTGGAACTGCAGCGCCGACAGCAGGCACACCACCGCCTTCGGCACGCGGTGGCAGACCTCGATCAGCGTCTGGTGCTCGGTGGGTTGCGCATCCGGCAGGCTGTAGAGCCCGCGGGCCGCCCGTTGCAGCTTGCCGGCCTGATGAAGCTTGAGCAGCAGTTGCGGCGACCAGCCCCGGGCGCGAACGTCGGCGGCCTTCAGCAGGCGCTGCCGCCGCGCAAGTTCGAGGATCTGGTCGGCCTGGGTGGATGCCATCGGCGGAGTTTAGTTTCCGCATGACTTGTCGGCAAGTCATGCGTCCAACAAACCCCTGCCGCCTACCTCTCAAGGCTTGTTCGGCTGCGGCGTCAACCGCAGGTACGGCGTCACCGCCGTGTAGCCCTTCGGGAACTTCTTCTTGATGACCTCCGGATCCTGCAGCGACGGCACGATCACGACGTCGTCGCCGTCCTTCCAGTTGCCCGGCGTCGCGACGCTGTGCGAATCGGTCAGCTGCAGCGAGTCGATCACGCGCAGGATCTCGTCGAAGTTGCGGCCGGTGCTCGCCGGGTAGGTGATCGTCAGGCGGATCTTCTTCGCTGGGTCGATCACGAACAGCGAGCGCACGGTGGCGGTGGTGCTGGCGTTCGGGTGGATCAGGTCGTACAGCTCGGCCACCTTGCGGTCGGCGTCGGCCAGGATCGGGAAGTTGACCCGCGTCTTCTGCGTCGTGTTGATGTCCTGGATCCACTTCGTGTGCGAGTCGACCGGGTCGACGCTCAGCGCGATCGCCTTCACGTTGCGCTTCGTGAACTCGTCCTTCAGCTTGGCGGTCAGGCCGAGCTCGGTGGTGCACACCGGCGTGAAATCGGCCGGGTGCGAGAACAGCACGCCCCAGCTGTCGCCCAGCCACTTGTGGAAGCTGATCGGGCCGTCGGAGGATTGCTGTTCGAAGTCGGGGGCGATGTCGCCCAGTCGCAAGCTCATGGTGGTCTCCTGGTGATGGATGAATGACAGGTCGAATGGCCGGTCAGACGGCGAACGAGAACTCGTGCAGGTCGGCGCGCTCCGGCCGGCGCGATTGCTCGACACGGTGGATCAGGAACTCGGTCAGCTTCTTCGCCGCCGGCAACGGGCCGAAGCCCGCCTCGGCATTGATGTGGCCGGCGTCGCCCAGGTTCACGAAGCCGCTGCCCCAGGCCTGGGCGAACGATTCTGCTCTTGGTGCGCTCATCCACGGATCGGTGTCGCTCGCGAGCAGCGTGGCCGGTACGCGCAGGCGCTGGCGCAGCGGCAGGTCGTCGAGCGCGAAGCGGCCCGGGTCGGCCGGCGCCACCAGCAGCGCGCCGCGCACGCCGTGGGCGGTGCGGCCGCAGGTCGACAGCACGTGCTGCGCGAGCGCCAGGCAGCCGAAGCTGTGCGCCACCGCGACCCACGGCCCGGCCGGCTCGGCGGCCAGCGTCTCGCCGATGCGGATGGCCCAGGCCTCGAGGTCGGCGCTGTCCCAGTCGTCCTGCTCGACGCGCACCGCGCGGCGAAAGTGACCCTGCAGCCAGCTCTGCCAGTGCGCCGGACCGCTGCCGCGCAAGCCGGGAATCACCAGCACGCGCACCGGACTGCCGTGGAATGCCATCGCGCCGTCTCCTTCGGACGCTGCGTCAGAGCGTCGCGATCGACACCTCGGTGGACTTGACCAGCGCGATCACGTCCTTGCCGACGGCCAGCTTCAGCTCCTTCACCGAACGCGTCGTGATGACCGACGTGACGATCAGGCCGGACGGCGTCTCGACGTCGATCTCGGAGACGACCGGGCCTTCGATGATTTCCTTGACCTTGCCGCGGAACTGGTTGCGCACGTTGATGGCGGTGATGCTCATGAATGACCTCGGGGTGAGAGTGAGCATCGATGATGGGCACGCGGCGCGGCCGTCGCAACGAATGAAACCGGATCAGGTCATGCGGATAGCGAATTTGAAATGAAAGACGCCTTCCCCCGCGAAGGGAGAAGGCGCTGAAGGATCCAGCTACGCCCGCGGATCCGGCTTTGCCGGTCCGCCAGGCGGCGCCCCTTGGGGGCAGGAGCGCAGCGACTGGGGGGCCCTGTCTACTTCCAGTCGGCCGACTGCAGCAGCGGGTCGACCGGCAGGCCGAAGCTGTTGCCGACCTTCTGGCCCACCGTGCCCGGGGCCGCCAATGCGGCGCTGCCGCACGAGCCGCTGGCCGGCTTGATGATGGCCCACAGCATCGCGCCGTCACGCGGGTTGCGGTTCGACGCCGTGCTGTTCAGCACCGCCGTCGTGTAGCGCTGCACCGAGTACGGCAGGTTCAGCGTGGCGCCGTACTGGTCCTGCAGGTTGCGCGAGCCTTCGCACTGCGCGTCGCCGTCGTTGATGACCAGCTGGCCGCCCGCCCAGCCTTCCGGCGCCGGCTCGAAGCCGATCGACACGATGGTCGACGACGGGTAGAGGCTGCGGTACTGGTTGTACGCGACCACGCCGTCGAAGTGCTCGTAGCGGGCGTCGTAGCTCATCACGTTGACGAGGTCGAGCATCGCCGCCGTCGCCGGATACTTCAGCACCACGCCGCGTTCGCGGCCGGCGTTGCCGCCCCAGTACGACAGCTTGCCGGCACAGCGCGAGTCGGCCGTCGTGCCCGAGGTGCAATCGGCGCCGCTCGACCAGCCGGCCAGCGTCAGCACGCGGCCGCCGCCTGCCAGGTCGACCGCCTTGCGAAGCGCCTTGATGGCGTTGGCGTAGCGGTCCACGTCGCCGTCGACCTCGTAGTCGACGTCCAGGCCGTCGAAGCCCATCTCGGTCTGGATCTTCGCGAGGGCGTTGATGATCGGGCCGCCGCCGGCCGCGCCTTCCGCCGCGATCGGACCCCAGTTGTTGTAGGTCGCGCCACCCACGGCCAGGATGATCTTCTGGTTGCGCTTGTGCAGCACGTCGATCGCGGCCTTGATGTCACGCGGCGTCGCGTTGAAGTTGATGCCGGTGCCCGAGAAGCTGTTCGTCGCGATGCCGGCCCACGAGAAGTTGGGGTCGGCGAACGAGGCCATCACGTGCGTGTAGGTCGCCGGCACGCGCGCCAGCTTGCTGGCGTTGTAGACCTCGGCCGGGCTCTTGCCGGTGGCGTCGAACCAGTTGTCGCTCCAGCTCGGGTAGTAGCCGACGTAGACGCGCTTGCTCTGGTTGGCCGAGAGCGCGCCGGCCGGCAGGTCGCCCGCGGGAGCGGGAGCCGGGGCCGGCGCCGGTGCGGGTGCAGGAGCCGGGGCAGGCGACGGCGCGGGGGCCGGTGCCGGCGCCGGGGCGGTGCTGCAGTTGCCGGTGGCCGTCCACGGCTGGCCGCTGCCGACCGGGCCGYTGTTGGWSGACGGGTTSTKGCCCTGCGTCCACCAGTTGGCCTTGTAGTTCACGCCGTTGACGCTGACGACTGCGCCGCCGTTGTAGGCGGTGCTGGCCGACCACGGCATCGCGCAGGTCCCGGGCGCGGGGGCGGGCGCCGGGCTCGGCGCGGGGGCCGGCGCAGGCGCGGGAGCAGGTGCCGGAGCGGGCGCCGGGGCCGGGGCAGAGCCGGTCGGCGACCACAGCGTCGGCGTCGCGGCCGGGTTCCAGTTGGTGCCCGCCCATGCGGTGTGGGTCACGAGGGCGACGTACAGCACCCCGTTGTAGCTGACGATGGTGCCGGCGGTGTAGGTCACGCCTTCCTGCCAGGCCGGGGCCGTCGTGGCCTGCGCCAGCAGCATCCCGTCGAACGACGAGGCCTGTGCGGCCACGGCCGCCGTCGCCGGCTGCAGGGTCGCTGCCTGCACCTGCGACCACAAACCGCCGATGGCCACGGCCACCACGGTCATTCCCACGCTCTTCATGATCTGTCCCTTTCAGTGTTGTTGACAACGAAGCACTGAGGGAATTCTCGAAGCCGCCTTCACAGGCAGCGACGTGTGTCTTGCAACAAGATGCGAGCGCTTTCAGAAACGTAACGATGCTGGCTCCAGCCGCCAAGCCGGTGCCATCGGTCGTCAATGCGAGCGATCAACAGGTATTGAATTGGTTATATACCGGTCTGCTTTGGTACTCGTCCTGTCGCACAGCTTACGTTTGGTTTCAAACAAGGCGGCCGGCGTGAACCCGGTCAACCCTCGGTCAGCCAGATCTGGCTGCTGACGCCGCGCGGGTAGTACTTGGCCGCGAACACCAGCCCGTTCTTCACCTGCTCGCTCCAGCAGTGCACGCTGAGCTCCGGATGCAGCTGCCAGGCGGCATGGGCCTCGTCGGCGCGGGCGCCGGCGGCGCCCAGGTCCATCTGCAGGATCTCGCGGGCGACGAACTGGCAGACGTAGGCCTTGGCCGGGAAGGTGTTGTCGCTGCGCGAGGTGATGCGCCAGCCGCCGTCGGGGAACAGGCAGGTGTCCTCGCGCAGCACATGCTCGCCGACGTGGCGTTTCAGTGCGGCGAGGTACGGCGCGTATTCGCCGTCCGCTGCCAGCGCGTCGCGGCAGCCGGCGAACCACGGGTAGGCCAGCGCCTCGATCACCGGCAGGATCACCGCGTCGTCGTCGGGCGCTTCCAGCAGCGCCGGGATCAGGCCGTCGGGCCGGGTGACCGCCACCACCGTCGCGGCGGCGCGCCGGGCCTGCGCATGGGCCCGTTCGGCCAGCGCCGGCCGGTCGAGCTGCGTGAACAACTGTTGCAGGATGACCTGCGCCGCCCAGGCCTTGCCGGCGATGTAGGTGTTGCCGGCGGCCTGGCCGAGCGACGGGTCGAGGCAGTCGTAGGTCGTGATCTCGCGCCCGCCCTCGCAGCGGCTGCTGTCGGCACGCGGCACGCCGTTGCGCCGGGCCGGCTCGGGGTGGTCGCGCCGCTCCAGGCTCTGCAGGCAGCGCTCCAGCAGCGCGGCGTGGCGGCGTGCCCAGGCGAGGTCGCGGCCCTGGTGCACGTACAGGCCGGCGCACAGCGTCCAGTTCAGCAGCTCTTCGGTGGTCATCTGCGAGAAACAGCCGGTCAGCCCGGCGCGCTCGTAGGCCGAGCGGCCCGGCGGCGAGAAGATGCCGTCGACGCCCATGTCGTGCGTGAAGCTGACGCCGTCCTCGTCGTCGTACGAGTAGCCGGCGGCGTACTGGTCGAGCACGTTGCGGATGGTCCACGGGTGGTGCAGGCCTTCGTACAGCGAGTGGTCGGACACCAGGTCGAGCGTGTTCAGCATGTTGTACTCGCCCTCGTTGACGACCCACAGCGCACGGCCGTCGCGTTCGAGCAGCTGGGTCGAGTAGAGGTAGGAGCGGGTCGCGTGCGCGACCGTGAAGCGCTGCGCCGGCGACAGCGCACTCGCCGCGAGCCGCTGGTCGGCGGCGCGGCTGGCCTGCACCGCCTCGTCGAAATCCGACAGCGCGAAGCGCGCCACCGACTCCACCGAATCGAACCAGCGGTTGTAGAGCTGGCGGGTCGCGATGCCGCCGGTGACGACGCCGGCGCGGTGGAAGCAGAACGCGAAGCGCAGCGTGCGCCGCTCGCCGGCCGGCACTTCGGCGCAGACCACTCCCCAGCGGCCGAGCATCGTCGCGCGGTTGCTCGCGTGCCGGTCGCCCAGCACCGCGAGCGGGTCGAAGCCGATGCCCGACCAGGCGCCGGGCGCGTCGGTGGCGAAGCCCTGCTCCAGGCCGTCGCCAATGCCAGCGCCCTGGTCAAGCGACAGATGGCGCATCCCGCGCAGCGGATCGATGCCCGACAGCCCGACCGCGACCCGGCGGGCCCGCGTGCCGGCCCGGTTGTCCACCTCGATCTCGGCGCGCACCGCGGGCACGAACGCGCGCTTCGCGGCCAGCGGTTCGCCGGTATCGGGATCGGGCAGGTCGCGCACCGGCGTGTACAGCGTGAAGCGCAGGTCGCCGGCCTGCCAGCTGTCGGTGGCGAGCGAGAACTCGCGCTGCACCTCGTCCAGCGCGAACAGCCGCGCGCCGAGGCCCGACACGCCGAGGTGCGAATCACCCTGGTCGCTGACGAAGCGCTGGCGTTCCGCATCGTCCGGGGGCTCGCAGAACGGCAGCGTCTCGAACAGGCCGGGCTGCTGCGCCGATTCGAGCGCGACCAGCACCGACTGGCCGGGCGCGCCGCACAGCTCCAGGTCCATGCCGCCGCGGGCGCCGGGGAAGCCGAGCGTCAGGCTGGCGTGGGCGCCGACCGGCGCATGCTGGGTGTTGAAAAAGCGATTCATCGGCAGCCTCGGTGTAAGGTCGCGATTCTGCGAGCGCCGCCCGTGCCGGGCCATGTCCCGATGCGGGACGGGCTTGCCCTGAGCCGCGACGATCGACCCACTCCTTCATGTACCCCGTCCGCCCCGAGACCGCCCTGCCGGACTACGCCAAGCAGCCGGACGTGCGCACCACCGTCACGATGACCGACGCGCACACGCGCCGCGTCGGCCCGCGCTGGCAGTACCCGCGCCACGACCATCCGTACTTCGAGCTGTGCCTGCTGCTCGCGGGCCAGCAGCAGGTGCGGCTGACCGGCCGCACGCTCGCGCAACAGGCCGGCGACCTGCTGCTGATCACGCCGTTCGAGGCGCATGCGTCGAGCACGCCGGTCGCCGCGCGCCTGTACTGCGTGCACTTCGACCTCGACGACCTGGAACTGCGCCGCCTGCTGTGCCGTGCCGGCACGCGCATCTTCGCGGCCGACAGCGCGCTGACGCAGCGGCTGCAGCCGGCGCTGCAGCGCATGCTGGCGCTGGCCGCCGACCATGCGGCGCTGTCGCCGCTGGTGCACCGGCTGGAGCTGGGCGCCTCGCTGATGGCGCTGTTCGCCGCGTTGACGCGCGGGCTCGAAGAAGAGGACATCGCCGCCGCGCCGGTGCCGCAGCTCGCGCTGCAGACCGCCGGCCGGCTGGCCGAGCTGATCGAGCGCGAGGTGCAGAGCGGCGGCGCCGAGACCTCGCTCGAGGCCGCGATCCGGCGCCTGGGCTACACGCCGGACCACGGCAATGCCCTCTTCCGTCAGGTGTACGGCATGTCGGCACGCCAGTACCGCTCGACGCTGAAGCTGCGCCGCGCGAAGCTGCTGCTGATGGATGCGCAGCTCGGCATCGCCGAGGTCGGCGAGCGGCTCGGCTACGCGAGCGGCGCGCACTTCAGCCGGCAGTTCAAGCGCTGGTGCGGGGTCGCGCCGGCCGACTACCGGCGCGACAGCGGCAGCGGCTGACGCGCGCCGCCGGCCGTCCTCACGGATCGGCGGCCGGTTCCAGCCGTTCCGGCTGGCCGAAGGCCCGCCGCACCTCGCCGAGGAAGCGTTCCTCGCCCAGTTCGCCCTTGCGCACCACGCTCAGCACGTGGCCCTCCAGCTGCTGCCGGTCTTCGTCGCTGAACTGCCGCGCCGTCACCATCACCACCGGGATGTTCGCGGTGTGCGAGTCGCGCTTCAAGGCCTCGATCACCTCGAGGCCGCCGATGTCGGGCATCAGCAGGTCCAGCACCACCAGGTCGGGCCGGTGGCGCCGTGCGAGCTCGATCCCCTCCTGCCCGCCGAAGGCGCGCAGCACCTGGTAGCCCGGCTGGCTCAGGTAGGCACTCATCAGCTCGACGGCGGCCGGGTCGTCGTCGACGAGCAGCACGCTGACCCCGCGCGACGGCGTCGGCGCGAAGCCCATGCGCGCCAGCTCGTGCGCGAAGTCGCCGCGGCCGACCGGCTTCTGCAGCACGGCCGACGCGCCCACCGACAGCCCGATCTCGTGTTCGTCGGCCACCGACACCACCACCACCGGGATGTCGTGCCAGGTCGGCAGCTCCTTGATGCGCGCGAGCAGGTCCCAGCCGTCCATGCCGGGCAGCCGGATGTCGAGCGTGATCAGGTCCGGCCGGCAGTCGCCGGCGAGGGCGAGCGCGGCCTCCGCGGACGGCGCGTGGCGCACCCGGAAGCCGATGCTCCCGAGCTGCACGCGCATCAGCGCGGCCGCCTGCTGGTCGTCCTCGACCACCAGCGCCAGCGGCCGCAGGCCGGCCTCGGCCTCGGCTTCGGCCTGCGCAGCGGCGTCGGCCGAAGCCGGCGCGGCGGCGGCGCTGCCGCGCCAGGGCAGCCAGACGCTGAAGCAGCTGCCGCGCCCCGGCTCGCTCGTCACCGCCGCCGTGCCCTCGTGCAATTGGGCCAGCCGCAGCACCGTCGCGAGGCCCAGCCCGGTGCCCTCGACGCGGCGCGTCAGCTCGTTGCGGATCTGCGTGAAGGGCGTGAACAGCTGGTCCAGGGCGTCGGGCGCCATGCCGATCCCGCTGTCGGTGACGCTGATCTGCAGGAAGGACTGGAACGGGCTGTCGGGCAGCGGCAGGTGGCGACCGGTTGCGAAGCCCGGCAGCCCGTGCCCGGCCTGCCGGCGGTCGACGCGGCTGGCCCGCAGCACCACCTCGCCGCCGTCGGGCGTGAACTTGACCGCGTTCGACAGCAGGTTGTAGACGATCTGCTTCAGGCGCCGCCGGTCGGCGCGGATCGGCTCGGGCCAGCCGGCACCCTGCACCGTCAGCCGCACCCGGTGGCTCGCCGCCCGGTCCTGCACGACCGCCAGCGCGCCGTGCAGCAGGCCGTCCAGCTCGATGGCTTCGAGATCGAGATCGGCCTTGCCGGCCTCGATCTTCGACAGGTCGAGGATGTCGTTGATCAGGGCCAGCAGGTGCTTGCCGCTGTCGTGGATGTAGACCATGAACTCGCGCTGGCGCGGCTCGAGCGCGCCGCCCAGGCCTTCGCGCAGGATCTCCGAGAAGCCGATGATGGCGTTCAGCGGCGTGCGCAGCTCGTGCGACATGGTCGACAGGAACTCGGTCTTGGCCTGGTTGGCGCTGGCCAGCTGCGTGTTCAGCGCCTCCAGCGCATGCTGCTTCTGCTGCAGCACCTCCACCAGTTCGGCGCGGCTGTCGGCCAGCGCGCGCGCGGCGCGGGCCTCGGCGGCTTCGTGCTCCACCGCGAGCAGCTCCAGGCGGATGCGCCGGTTCTCGTCCTCGAACTGCTTGCGCCGCAGCTGGGCCCGCACGCGCGCCTTCAGCACCTCGGTCTCGCTGGACTTCTGGATGAAGTCGTCCGCGCCGGCCTCGAGCGCGTCGAGCATCGTCGCCCGGTCCTCCATCGACGTCAGCATGATGAGCGGGATCTCGCGCATCACCGGCGCGGCCTTGATGCGCTGGCAGGCGGCCCGCCCGCCGAGCCCGGGCATCAGCAGGTCCAGCAGGATGCAGTCCACCTTCTGCACCGCCAGCAGGTCCAGCGCCTCCTCGCCGGAGCGCGCCGCCACCACGTCGTAGCCCTCGCCGCGCAGCAGCTGTGCCGTTTCGGCGAGGTAGGTCGGGCTGTCGTCCACCGCCAGGATGCGCTTCGGCGCGAGCAGGCTGCCGCTGCGCGCGGGCAGGCCGGTGGCGGCGCTGCGCAGCATCGCGGCCAGCCGCGCGAGCACCACCTCGACGTCCTCGTCCTTGTGCACGAAGGCATCGGCGCCCGCGTCCAGCGCGCGCGCCTCGGCCGTGCCCTCCTCCGATCCGGTCAGCAACAGGCAGGGCACGGCGCGCAGCGCGATGTCCAGCCGCAGCCGGCGGATCACCGTCGGCCCGTCGATGCCCGGCAGCACGCTGTCGACGATGACCGCGTCGGGCCGCTCGGCCGCGGCGACGCGCAGGCCCTCCTCGCCGCTCGCCGCCACCAGCACCGGATAGCCGGCGGGCTCCAGCGCCTCCCGCAGGGCCTCGCGGAAGGTCCGGCTGTCGTCGATCACCAGCACCGTCGGGCCCTGCCGCACCGCCTGCGCGCGGCGTGCGCGCAGCAGCTCGCGCGCCTTCGCCACCACGAAGTGGATGTCGTAGGGCTTGCCGACGTACTCGTCGGCCCCGGTGCGCAGCCCGCGCAAGCGGTCCTTCACCTCGGCCTCGCTCGACAGCATCAGCACCACCGCCTGCGCGGCGCCGGGTGCGGCGCGCAGTTCGCCCAGCAGCTGGACGCCGTCGCCATCGGGCAGCAGCACGTCCAGCACCACCACGTCGGCGGCACCGCGCGCAAAGGCCGCGCGGGCGGCCGCCGCCGTGGCACACAGCTGCACGCCGAAGCCGGCGTCCTCGAAGGCCTCGCGCAGGTCCATGCGAACCGTGAGGCTGTCATCGACGATCAGCACGCTGTCGCTCATGGCAGCGGTCCTCCGAGGGTGTGCACCGCCCGCGCGAGCGCCGGGCCGATCTCGGCCAGCGGCAGCACCTGCCCGGCGGCGCCGAGCAGCGCCGCCTCGCGCGGCATGCCGTAGACCACGCTGCTCGCCTCGTCCTGGGCGATCGTCACGCCGCCGGCCTGCCGGATCTGCAGCAGGCCGGCGGCGCCGTCGCGGCCCATGCCGGTCAGCAGGCCGGCGGCGGCCGCTGCGCCGCACTCGGCGGCGACCGATTCGAACAGCCGGTCCACCGACGGGCGGCATGAATGCCGTGGCGGCTCCTGCGTCAGGCGCAGCACGCCTGCGCTGACCACCAGGTGCCGGCCGGGCGGCGCGGTCACGATCTGCCCGGCCAGCCCGGCCAGCGGTTCGCCGTCGCGCGCGCAGCGCACGCGGTGCGGCGTCTGCGCATCCAGCCACTCCGCGAAGGCGGTGCCGAACGGCTCGTTGATGTGCAGCAGCACCAGCATCGGCACCGGCAGCGGGGCCGGCAGCCCGCGCAGCACGTCGACGATCGCGCCCGGCCCGCCGGTCGAGGCACCGAGCACGACCAGGCGGCAGGCGGCCCGGCCGGGGTCCGCGGCGCGCGGCACCCGGTCGGCCTGGCGCGCCCGCAGGTGCGTGATCACGCGGATGCGCGCCACCCGTTTCACCAGCGTGACCAGCTGCTGCTCCCACGCGCCCTCGGCCGCGTCGGCCGGCGCCTTGTCGAGCACGTCGACCGCGCCGGCCGCGAGCGCGTCGTAGGTCTTGAACAGCTCGCCGCGGTTGGTCGACGACGACACCACCAGGATCGGCGTCGGGCAGTGCGCCATGATGTACTCGGTGGCGGACAGCCCGCTCATCAGCGGCATCATCATGTCCATCGTCATCACGTCCGGCCGCAGCGCCTGGCACAGCGCGACCGCCTCCTTGCCGTTGGCCGCCTCGCCGACCACCTCGATCGCCGGGTCGCCCGCCAGCACCTCGCACAGCCGCTTGCGCACGGTGACGGAGTCCTCGGCGACCAGCACGCGCGTCATGGCACCTGCACCCATTGCTCGACCTGGCGCAGGAAGTCGGCCTGCACGAACTCGCTCTTCACGATGTAGCCGCGCGCGCCGACCTGCTCGCCGCGCCGGCGGTCTTCCGGGGAACAGCGCGAGGTGACGAGGATCGCCGGCACGTCGCGCAGCGCCGGATCGGCGCCCGCGTGCTCGATGAAGCTGAAGCCGTCCATGCCCGGCATCTCGACGTCGACCAGGAACAGCGCATAGCGCTGGCGCCGCGCCTGCTCCAGCGCGTCCTCGGCCGACACCGCGGCATGCACGGCGTAGCCGGCCGATTCGAGGATGCTCTGCTCCAGCATGCGCGTCGTCAGCGAATCGTCGACCACCAGCACCGGCAGGCGCGGCGCGGCCGGCGGCGGCGCGGCCACGCCGGCGGCCTGCGCC
>NZ_JBFUFP010000004.1:0-48959 GCF_056403375.1 Rhizobacter sp. P2_H2 | reverse complement strand
GTGCTGCGCGATGGCCGTGCGCGGGGTGCCTGATGGACTACAGCCGGCCTGAACTGGCCGATCGCCTCGGCGCCGAATACGTCGCCGGCACGCTGCGCGGCCCGGCGCGGCGCCGCTTCGAATCGCTGTTGCCCGGCCACCCAGCGCTGCGCGGTGCGGTGCAGCGCTGGCAGGACCGCCTGATGCCGCTGACCATCACGCTCGCCCCGGTGAAGCCGCCGGCGCGCGTGTGGCGGCGCATCGAGACCCGGCTCGGACTGCGACCCACTGAGGCACCGTCGCAGGCCTGGTGGGCGCGCCTCGCGTTCTGGCGCGTGTTGAGCGGTGTCGCCACCGCCGCAACGCTGGCGCTCGCGTTCATCGTCGCGAGCCCGCCGCCGGCCCAAGCGCCGATCGTCGTGGTGCTGTCGGCCGCTGCGCCGGCCGACCAGCCGAATGCGGTGACGCCGGCCAGCTTCGTCGCGAGCATCAGCGCCGATGGCCGCGCGATGGTGACGCGGCCGCTGACCCCCGTCAGCGTGCGGCCCGACCGCTCGCTCGAACTGTGGGCGCTGCCGCCGAGCGGCGCGCCACGCTCGCTGGGCGTGATCTCGGCCAGCGGGTCGACGGTGGTGCGCCGCGGCCAGGTGCTGCAGGGCACCGCGGCACTGGCCGTCACGCTGGAACCGCCGGGCGGATCGCCGTCGGGCGCGCCGACCGGCCCGGTGCTCTACGCCGGCAAATTGACGCTCTGATCGGCGCTGCGCGGCAGCATCACGCTGAACGTCGAGCCCGCGCCCGGCGTGCTCTCGACCTCGATGCGCCCGCCCATCAGCACGATCAGCGCGCGCGTGATCGCGAGGCCGATGCCGGTGCCCTGGATGCCGCTGCGCGCCTGCGCGAGCCGGTTGAACGGCTCGAACAGCTGCGGCAGGTCCTTCTGCGCGATGCCGATGCCGTCGTCGATCACCTGCAGCAGCACCGCGCCGTCGCGGGCCTCGGCACGCACCCGCACCGAGCCGCCGGCGCGGTTGTACTTCACCGCATTGCTCAGCAGGTTCAGCACCACCTGGCGCAGCCGCGTCGGGTCGGCGCGCACCTGCAGCGCCCGCGCGYCTTCGATCGGCCGCAGCGTCACGCCCGCCTCGCCGGCCTGTGGCGCCAGCATGTCGAGGCATTCGCCGAGCAGCGGGCCGAGCGCGATGTCGGCCGACTCCACCGAGAGCTGGCCGGCCTCGATGCGGCTGTGGTCGAGCAGGTCGCCGATCATGCGCAGCAGGTGCTCACCCGATTCGCGGATCAGCGCGACGCGGCGGTGCTGCGCCACGCTGAGCGGCTCTTCGTCGAGCTCCAGCAGCTGCGCGAAGCCGAGCACCGCGTTCAGCGGCGTGCGCAGCTCGTGGCTCATGCGCGACAGGAACTCGGTCTTCGCGCGGTTCGCCGCATCGGCCGTCGCGGCGGCGGCGCGCGCCTTCTCGAGCTCGCGGTACTCGGTGATGTCCTCCAGGTAGCCGTGCCACAGGATCGAGCCGTCGGGCGCACGCCGCGGCGACGACACCGCCTGCATCCAGCGCAGGCTGCCGTCGGGGTGGTGGTAGCGGTATTCGGTGCGCTGCGTCGCCTTGCTGCGGGCCCAGTTCGACACTGCGGCCATCAGTTCCTCGCGGTCGCTGCGCGCGATGCGGCGGAACATCTCCAGCGCATCGGCCATCAGCTGCTGCGGCGTCAGCCCCAGCACCTCGGTGCAGCGGTCGCTGACGAAAGGGATCTCGGCCCGCCCGTCCGGCCACAGCCGGTACTGGTACAGCACGCCGGGCACGTGGCGCATGATCTGCTGCAGCCGCTCGTCGCGCTCGGCGGCCTCGCCCTGCGCCTGGCGGCGCAGCGTCACGTCGCTCAGCGTGCCGACCATGCGGCGCGGCCGGCCGTCGGGCCACCACTCGACGATGCGGCCGCGCTCGGACAGCCAGCGCCAGCTGCCGTCCTTGTGGCGCGCGCGGTACTCGCTCTCGTAGGCCGGGATCTCGCCGCGCGCATGGCGCAGGTACGCGGCGTGGTTCAGCGGCCGGTCGTCGGGGTGGATCACGCTGTCCCAGCCGGCCTGGGTCGGCAGCATCTCGCCGACCGCGTAGCCGAGCAGCGCGACGCTGCCGTCCATGCCGCTGAGCGCGTCGGCCTCCATGTCCCAGGCCCAGACCGAGGTGCCGGCGCCGACCAGCGCCTCGCGCATCAAGCGATCCTGCTGCAGGTCGGTGGGCATCGTGCGATGTGGCGTTGCGGCCGGTGTCAGGCGGCGCGTAACCGCTCGGCGAGCGCGGCTTCCACCCGCTGCGCACTGACGCCGGTCAGGCAGCGGGTGTGGCCGAAGCGGCAGGTGCGGTCGAAGCAGGGGGCGCAGTCGAGCTGCAGCTCCTCCTTCAGCCAGATCACCTGCGCGCGCGGGTTCAACGGCGGCGTGTGCTCCGGGCTGGTCGAGCCGAACACGGCGACCTGCGGGATGCCGAACGCCGCCGCGACGTGCATCAGCCCGGAATCGTTGCTGACGACACCGCGGGCGCCGGCGATCAGCACCATCGCGTCGATCAGCGTGGTCTTGCCAGCCAGCACGTGGCAGGCGCCGGGCGCGGCCGCGGCGATCTCGTCGCACAGCGCGACTTCCTTGCCCGAGCCGAGCAGCACGATCGGCAGCCCGTGGGCGGCCTGCAGCGAGCGTGCGAGTTCGGCGTAGTGCGAGGCCGGCCAGCATTTGGCGGGACCGTATTCGGCGCCGGGCGCGAAAGCCCAGTACTGCTGCGGCGCCAGGTCGGCCGCGCGGGTCACGCGCTCGAGCGTTGCCGCATCGAACTGCAGGCGGGGCCGTTCACTCTCGGCGGGGCCGCCCGCCAGCGCGCTGTAGAACGCCACCATCGGCGGGCGCCCGCCGGGGTTCGGCAGCCGCTTGTTCAGCAGCAGCGGCCGGCCTTCGCCCTGGTAGCCGATGCGCTGCGCAATGCCGGCGAAGAACGGAATCAGCGCCGACTTGATCGAGTTCGGCAGCACGTAGGCGGTGTCGAAGCGGCCGCGCAGCGTGGCCGCGACACGGCGCCGCGCCGACCAGTCGAGCCGCCCGTGCGCGAACGGCAGCTCGATCACCTCGCGCACGCCGGCCATCGCCCGGTACACCGGCGCGACCCACGGCAGCGCGGCGACCGTCACCTCGTCACCGCGCGCCGCCAGCCGGCCGACCAGCGGCTGCGACATCACCGCGTCGCCGATCCACTGCGGGGCGATCAGCAAGGCGCGGTTCATCGCGTCGGGTCAGTGCGAGTGGAGTTTTTCGCCGGCCTTCAGGCGATACACGGTGCCGCAGTACGGGCACTTGCCTTCGCCGGTCGTCGCGACGTCGATGAACACCTTCGGGTGGGTGCTCCACAGCGCCATCTTCGGGTTCGGGCAGAACACCACGCCGGGGCCCTGCACGTCGTGCGCGGTGACCTCGACCACTTCCTGTTGTTTGCTTGTGCTCATGGGGTCCTCAGACGGCGGTCAGCCATTCGGCGTACTTGGGGTTGCGGCCGTTCACGATGTCGAAGAACGCGCTCTGGATCTTCTCGGTGATGGGCCCGCGCGAGCCGCTGCCGAGCTCGATGCGGTCGAGCTCGCGGATCGGCGTCACCTCGGCGGCGGTGCCGGTGAAGAAGGCCTCGTCGCTGATGTAGACCTCGTCGCGGGTGATGCGCTTCTCGACCAGCTTCAGGCCCAGGTCGTTGCAGATCGCGAAGATCGTGTTGCGGGTGATGCCGTTCAGCGCCCCGGCCGACAGGTCGGGCGTGTAGACCACGCCGTTCTTGATCACGAAGATGTTCTCGCCGGCGCCTTCGCTGACGAAGCCGGAGGCATCGAGCAGCAGCGCCTCGTCGTAGCCGTCCTCGGTGGCTTCCATGTTCGCGAGGATCGAGTTCGTGTAGTTGCTGACCGCCTTGGCCTGCGTCATCGTGATGTTGACGTGGTGGCGGGTGTAGCTGCTGGTCTTCACGCGGATGCCGCGCTTCAGGCCTTCTTCGCCCAGGTAGGCGCCCCAGGACCAGGCGGCGACCATCAGGTGGATCTGGTTGCCCTTCGGGCTCACGCCCAGCTTCTCGGAGCCGATCCAGGTCAGCGGGCGCAGGTAGCAGCTCTCGAGCTGGTTCTCACGCACCACGGTGCGCTGCGCGTCCATCACCTCCTGCAGCGAGAACGGGATCTTCATGCGCAGGATCTTCGCGCTGTTGAAGAGCCGCTCGGTGTGCTCGCGCAGCCGGAAGATCGCCGTGCCGTTGGCCGTCTTGTAGGCGCGCACGCCCTCGAAGGCACCGCACCCGTAGTGCAGCGTGTGGCTGAGCACGTGGATCTTGGCGTCGCGCCAGTCCACCAGTTGCCCGTCCATCCAGATTTTTCCGTCGCGATCGGCCATCGACATGGCAGGCTCCTGTGTGGGGAATGAGGCTGAGGAAATCAGACTGAAAGCAGGCGATTTTACGGATTGGCCGGATCGACCGGGTCCGCGGGGTCCGCCGCAGCCTCGGGAGCGGGCCGCACCAGCGTCCACTTCGCGAGCTTGCCGCCCTTGAACTCCAGCGTGACCTCGCTGCCGCCGTCGTCGGCCCAGGCCCAGGTGTCGCCGTCGGGATCGATCCTGCGGCCGAGGCTGCGCGTCATCGTCACCACCTGCATCATCGTCAGGCCCGCACTCAGCTTCGAGTTCAGCATCACGGTGCTGCCGACGTGGCCGACCGGCGCCTCGCCGGCGTTCTTCATCACGCGCAGCGCGCGGCTGAACTGGATCAGCAGCCAGAACACGATGACCGACGCAGCCATCACGACGCCCTGCCAGCCATAGGCCTGCCACGCTGCCGCCACCGCGATCACCGCGAGGCCCCACCCGACGATTGGATTCATGCGCGCGATGTTACGGGGCGGATCGGGGCACTCGCCTGTGCAGTTTCCACAACGAAGCCGGTTCGCAGCGCGGCGGCCCAGTCCGGGCGGCCGTGTCGATCGGCCCGCTGCGCGGCCGGTTCGGCGTCGTAGGGCACGGCGCGCCATTCGACCTGCCAGCCGGCGGGGCGGCGCGTCAGCAGCGCATAGCGGGCGTGCGGCGTGCCGTTCTCGACGACGTGCGGGTGCGGATGGTCGTCGTCGTAGGCCTGCAGGCCGACGCTGCCGGGGTTGACGACGAGCCGCCCATCCGCCAGCCGCAGCCCACGCGGCACATGGGTGTGGCCGCACAGGATCACACCGTGCGCCACGCCTTGCTGGGCAGCGCCGGCGCGCGCTGTCGCCTCGGCGAGCGTGGCCGGCCGCAGGCCGCCGGGATCGACCGATTCGAGGAAGTAGACGAGGTCGCTGCCGGGCGTGCCGTGGCAGCAGAACACCTCGTCCGACAGCTGCAGCGTGGCCGGCAACCCGGCGAGCCACGCCCGGTGCTGCGGCAGCAGGCGTTCGGCGGCGAACGCATCGGAAGCCCCCATCGCCGCGACATCCGGCACCAGCACCTGGCGCTCATGGTTGCCGCGGATCGTCGGCAGGCCGAGCGCCATCAGCCGCTCGGCGGTCTCGGTGATCCACAGCGGGCCGGACAGGATGTCGCCGAGGTTGACCGCCAGGTCGGCGCCGGTGGTGGCGATGTCGGCCAGCACCGCATCGAGCGCGGGCAGGTTGCCGTGGATGTCGGAGAGGGCGGCCAGTCGCATGCCGCCATTGGACTACGAACCGCTCAGGAACGCCGGTGGATGCGGATCGTCTGCGCCTTGCCGGCCTGCGCCGCCGCGGCCGTCTTCGCGGGCACGTCGCAGCCGTCGCAGCCGCAACCGGCCGGCACCTGCGCGGCGCGCTGCAGGCGTTGCGCGATCGGCGCCGGCCACGACGGCCAGCGGGCGAGGCGCCCGGCGACCGTGCGGCGCAGCGCCGCCGGCATCAGCGCGTTGACCGCGTAGCCGAAGCAGCCGAGGACGATCAATCCGACGATCAGGTCTTGCATGGCGGACCTCCCGGTTCAGGCACCGAGCCACAAGGTGGCGCGGTAGGTGATGAACGATGCGACGTAGGCGAGCGCGAACAGGTAGCCCGCCATGATCAGCGGGTAGCGCCACGAGTTGGTCTCGCGGCGCACCACCGCGAGCGTCGACATGCACTGCGGCGCGAACACGTACCAGGCGAGCAGCGAGTAGGCGGTCGCGATCGACCAGCTCTGCGCGATGACCGGCGCCAGCGAATCGGCCACCTCGCCGGCCGCCGACATCGCATACACCGTGCCGAGCGCACCGACCGCCACTTCGCGTGCGGCCAGTCCCGGCACCAGCGCGATCGAGATCTGCCAGTTGAAGCCGATCGGCGCGAAGATCACTTCGAGCGCGCGACCGAGGTAACCCGCCAGGCTGTACTGGATGGCCGGGCCGGTGGCGCCATCGGGCGGCCCGGGGAAGCTCGACAGGAACCACAGCACCACCGTCAGCGCGAAGATGATCGTGCCGACGCGGCGCAGGAAGATGCGCGCCCGCTCCCACAGGCCGATCGCGAGGTTGCGGACGTTCGGCACCCGGTACGGCGGCAGTTCCAGCATCAGCGGCTGGTAGCTGCTCTTCATCCAGGTGCGCTTGAGCACCCAGGCCACCGCCATCGCCGACAGCACGCCGGCCACGTACAGCACGAACAGCGTCACGCCCTGCAGGTTGAACCAGCCGACGCTGCGCTTCGGCACGAAGGCGCCGATCAGCAGCGCGTAGACCGGCAGCCGGGCCGAGCAGGTCATCAGCGGCGCGACCATGATGGTGGCGAGCCGGTCGCGCCAGTTCGGAATGGTGCGCGTGGCCATGATGCCGGGGATCGCGCAGGCGAAGCTCGACAGCAGCGGGATGAAGGCGCGGCCCGACAGGCCGACCTTGCCCATCACGGTGTCGAGCAGGAACGCGGCGCGCGGCAGGTAGCCCGAGTCTTCCAGCACCAGGATGAACAGGAACAGGATCAGGATCTGCGGCAGGAACACCAGCACGCTGCCGGCGCCCGCGATCACGCCGTCGACCAGCAGGCTGCGCAACGGGCCGTCGGCCATGTGCGCGCTCAGGAACTCGCCGGCCGCGGCCATGCCGTCCTTGATGGCGTCCATCGGCACGTTGGCCCACGAGAACACCGCCTGGAACATCAGGAACAGCAGCGCCGCCAGCAGCACCAGGCCCCACACCGGGTGCATCACCACCGCGTCGATGCGGTGGTTGAAGCGCTTGAACTGCATCGCGCCGGGCACCGCGACCGCCAGGATGCGGCGCACCTCGCGCTGCAGCTCGGGCAGCGTCGGCGTGTCGGCGACGGCCGGCGGCGTCGGCCATTCGGCCTGTTTCTCGAGCTGGGCCAGCAGCGCCTCGTGGCCGCGGCTCTGCACCGCGACGGTCTCGACGACCGGCACGCCGAGCTCGGCCGACAGCTTCGCCACGTCGATCTGCAGCCCGCGCGCGCGCGCCACGTCGGCCATGTTCAGCGAGACGATCATCGGCCGGCCGAGGCGGCGCAGCTCGAGCACCAGGCGCAGGTTCATCGGCAGGTTGGTGGCGTCGACCACCGCGACCAGCGCATCGGGCGCGGCCTCGCCGGCGCGCAGGCCCATCACCATCTCGCGGGTGACCTCTTCGTCGGGCGTGGCCGGCGTCAGGCTGTACGCCCCGGGCAGGTCGATCACCGACACCGTGCGGCCGTTGCGCAGCGTCGCGCTGCCGACCTTGCGCTCGACGGTGACGCCGGCGTAGTTCGCGACCTTCTGGCGCGCGCCGGTCAGCAGGTTGAAGAGGGCCGTCTTGCCGCAGTTCGGGTTGCCGACGAGGGCGATGCGAAGGGCCTCGGCGCTCATGTCGGCAGCCCTTCGACGTTCACCTCGACGCACTGCGCCTCGATCTTGCGCAGCGCGAAGAAGGTCTCGCCGATCTGCACCGCGAGCGGCTCGCGCCCGCCGGGACCGCGGCGCAGCAGTTGCACCGGCTCACCGGGCAGGAAGCCCAGCTCGCTCAGGCGGTGCAGCATCTGCGGATCGGGCGAGCCCTCGGCGCGCAGGCCGATGACGGTGCCACGGGCACCGGCGGGCAGGTCGGAAAGTCGGGGAGCGGTCATACGGGCGGGGGCGGACAAACCAGAGGACGATCACGGCAGGGCGACAGCCGCCCGATGCAAATGATAATAGCTCTTGTTTGGCCCCACGGCGGCCGAGCCCCGTGAGAGGCCTTGCGCAGCGTCAGCTCAAGCTGCGCAGCAGGTCGATCGCCTCCTCGATGCGCTCGACCGGGTGGATGGTCAACCCCTCGATCGCCTTCTTCGGCGCATTGGCCTTCGGCACGACGGCCACGCTGAAGCCGAGCTTCGCCGCCTCCTTCAGGCGCTCCTGGCCGCGCGGCGCCGGCCGCACCTCGCCGGCCAGCCCGACCTCGCCGAACGCGATGAAGCCGCGCGGCAGCGGCCGCCCGCGCAGGCTGCTCTGGATCGCGAGCATCACCGCCAGGTCGGCGGCCGGCTCGCTGATGCGCACGCCGCCCACCGCATTGACGAACACGTCCTGGTCGAGGCAGGCGATGCCGGCGTGGCGGTGCAGCACCGCCAGCATCATCGCGAGGCGGTCGCGGTCGAGGCCGACGCTCAGGCGCCGCGGGCTCGGGCCGCCGGAGTCGACCAGCGCCTGGATCTCGACCAGCAGCGGCCGCGTGCCCTCCAGCGTGACCAGCACGCAGGAGCCGGCCACCGGCTCGCCGTGCGTCGACAGGAAGATCGCGCTCGGGTTCGCGACGCCCTTCAGCCCCTTCTCGGTCATCGCGAACACGCCGATCTCGTTGACCGCGCCGAAGCGGTTCTTGATCGCGCGCACCAGCCGGAAGCTGCTGTGGGTGTCGCCCTCGAAATACAGCACCGTGTCGACGATGTGCTCCAGCACGCGCGGGCCGGCGAGCGCGCCTTCCTTCGTCACGTGGCCGACCAGGATGATCGTGGTGCCGCTGCTCTTGGCCACGCGGGTCAGCTGCGCGGCGCATTCGCGCACCTGGGCCACCGAGCCGGGCGCCGAGGTGAGCTGCTCGCTGTAGACGGTCTGGATCGAGTCGATCACGCAGATCGCCGGCTGCTCGGCATCGATGGTGGCGGTGATCTTCTCGAGCTGGATCTCGGCGACCACGCGCACCTGCGAGCCGTCGAGCCCGAGCCGGCGCGAGCGCAGCGCGACCTGCGCGCCGGATTCTTCGCCGGTGACGTACAGCGCCCGCATGTTGCGCGACAGCGCATCGAGCGCCTGCAGCAGCAGCGTGGACTTGCCGATGCCGGGGTCGCCGCCGATCAGCACGACGCCGCCGGCGACGATGCCGCCGCCGAGCACGCGGTCGAGTTCATCGATGCCGGTGGGCTGGCGATCGACATCGGAGGCCTCGATCTCGGACAGCGTGGCGACCGGCTGCGCGCCGGCCAGCGATTGGTAGCGGTGCTTCGACGGCGCCTCGGCGACGCCTTCGACCAGCGTGTTCCAGGCGTTGCAGTGCGGGCACTTGCCCAGCCACTTGGGGCTGGTGCCACCGCACTCGCTGCAGGTGTAGACGGATTTGGGTTTGCTCACCCCGCGACTGTAGCGGGGGGCCGGCGGCGGCCCGCGAGGCGCTGCCACCACGGAGCCGACGGCAGCGCCGCCGCGGGCGCGAACAGGCGCAGGTTCGCGCCCGACTCCGCCTCGATCAGCGCCAGCGCCCCACGGCGCAGCGCGAGCGTGTCGCCGGCCGCCAGGAAGTGGTCGTCCGCGTCGCCGCTCTGCGTGACCCACACGCGGCCGGCCAGCACCTGCAACTCGACCGTGCGGGCCGAGCGCCAGCGGTGCAGTTCGCCGGCGGCGAGTTGCAGATCGAGGGTGTGGAGTGGGGTGGTCATGGGGGTCCTGCCGTGAATTCCTCAGGGCACCAGTGTTCCGGCAAGCCCCGTCGCCCACCACATCCAGAACAGCGTGAACTGCACCGTCACAGATGCCCGCTGCGTCGACTGTGCTGGTGACAACTGCCCGGATCTGTACCTGTGCCGTCCCACCGGCCACGGCGACAATCGTCTCCCATGGAAGAGGCCCTGCTCGACGCCGACGCGCTGCTGACGCTGTTGCCACAGTCACCGCTGTACCAGGCAGTGGCCGGCGGGCTGGAGAAGGCCATCACCTGCGGCAGCCTGCGCAGCGGCGACCGGCTGCCGTCGGTGCGGCAGCTGTGCCAGCAGCACGGCGTCAGCGCCTCCACCGCGACGCTCGCCTACCGCTGGCTCGAGAACCGCGGGCTGGTCGAGGCCCGGCCCAAGTCGGGCTACTTCGTCGCGCCGCGCCCGCAGCCGCTGCCCGAACCCGAACTCGACGCCCGCATGAGCAAGGCCGATTTCGTCACGCCCGACGGGCTGACGCGCCAGTTCCTGCTCGTCGCGAACGAGCCCGGCGCGATGCCGTCGTTCCGCGTGCAGGCCGGCCGCAGCCTGCTGCCCGAAGCCAAGCTGCGCCAGCTGACGGCCAGCATCAACCGCCGCCACCCCGAATACGCCTCGCGCGTCGAAAGCAGCGGCAGCCCGGCGCTGCGCCGCGAGATCGCCCGCCGCGCGATCCACAGCGGCGTGCGCCTGCACCCCGACGAGATCCTGCTGACCAACGGCGGCATGGAAGCGATGCACCTCGCGCTGCGCGCGGTGGCGAAGGCCGGCGACACGATCGCGATCGAGTCGCCGACCTATTTCATGCTGCTCGACGTGATCGAGAGCCTGGGCATGCGTTCGATCGAGATCCCGTCGCACCCGCGCGACGGCCTGTCGATCGAGGCGCTGGACCTCGCCACGCGCACGCCCGGTGCGGTGCGCGCCTGCGTCGTGATCCCGAACTTCCAGAACCCGGTCGGCAGCCTGATGCCGACCGAGAACAAGCGCCGCCTGGTCGCGCTGGCCGCCGAGCGCGGCTTTCCGGTGATCGAGAGCGACATCTACGGCGAGCTGCACTTCGGCGACGAACGCCCGCCGGTGCTGAAGAGCTTCGACACACGCGACGACGTGATCCTGTGCTCGGCCTTCACGAAGGCGGTGGCGCCCGGCTACCGCGTCGGCTGGATGGCGCCGGGCCGGCACCTGCGCGAATGCCAGTCGATCAAGTTCCGCACCTCGTCGCCCGGCGTGCAACTGCAGCAGGAGGTGATCGCCGAGTTCCTCGCCGACGGCGGCTACGACCACCACATGCGCCGGCTGCGCGCGTCGCTGAAAACCCAGGCGCAGGCGATGGCCGATGCGATCGCGCGATACTTCCCGCCCGGCTGCCGGCTGAGCCGGCCGCGCGGCGGGCTCGCCCTGTGGATCGAGCTGCCGCCGCAGGTGGATTCGCGCAAGGTCTTCGAGCTGGCGTGCCGCGAACTGATCGGCGTGGCGCCGGGGGCCACCTTCACCTGCAGCGCGCGCTTCAACCATTTCATCCGGCTGCACTACGGCGACCCGTGGACGCCGCTGCTCGAGACACGCCTGAAACGGCTCGGGCAGATCATCATCGAACAACTCTGACGCCTCTTTCGCGCTTTTCCCCCGAGACACACGACATGGACTTCTCCCTCTGGCTCGCCTTCTTCGCCGCCGCCTGGGCCATCAGCCTGTCGCCGGGGGCCGGCGCCGTCGCCGCGATGAGCGCCGGCGTCAACCACGGCTTTGCGCGCGGCTACTTCATGACCTTCGGCCTCGTGATGGGCATCTGGACCCAGGTGCTGGTGGTGGGCCTCGGGCTCGGCGCGCTGATCGCGGCCTCGAGCCTCGCCTTCGCGGCGGTGAAGTGGCTCGGCGTCGGCTACCTGCTGTGGCTGGGCATCAAGCAATGGCGCGCGCCGGCGCAGCCGATGGTCGCGGCCACCGGCGAGGCGCAGGTGACGCGGCGCACCCTGGTGCTGCGCGGCTGGATGGTCAACGCGGTGAACCCGAAGGGCACGGTGTTCCTGCTGGCCGTGGTGCCGTCGTTCCTCGACATCACCCGGCCGCTCACCCTGCAATATGCCGTGATCGGCGCGACGCTGATGTTCACCGACCTGGTCGTGATGGCCGGCTACACGGCGCTGGCCGCACGGCTGCTGCGGCTGCTGAAGTCGCCGACGCAGATCCGCGCGCTGAACCGCCTGTTCGGCAGCCTGTTCGTCGCCGCTGCGGCGTTGTTGGCACTCTTCAAGCGCGCCTGATCCCCCGCGGTTTGCACGCGGCGCGGCGCGGCCTGTACGATCGCCCGACCGCCCGGGCCGACCGGGTGGCAACACCACGAACACCACGGGGGGCGGATGGACGTGCATCGCAGTGGGGGGCCGATGGGCCTGGGGATCGCCGCATTCGGCAGGCTGGGGCTCGGCGCGAAGCTCTCGCTGCTGGCCGTCGGCTGTGCGCTGCTGGGGGCCGCCGCACTCGGCGCCTGGGTGCAGCAGCACGGCTRGACGCACTGGGGCAGCCTCGCGCTGATCACCGTGGCGCTGCTGCTGGCCTACGTGCTGATGGCGCTGTACCTGCAGATGGCCGGTGCGCTGGGCGCGCTCGAATCCGCCGTGTCGCGCATGAAGCAGGGCGACCTGTCGCGCCGGATCGAGATCCGCGGCGAGGATGAATTCGCCCGCATCGGCGCCGCGCTCGATGCCGTCAACGAGACGATCTCCGGGCTGGTGGCCGACATCCGCAGCAGCTCGCTGCTGGTCACGGCGGCCACCACCGAGCTGACGACCGACACGGCCGACCTGTCGAGCCGCACCGAGCAGCAGTCGGCCAACCTGGAGCAGACCTCGGCCAGCGTGCAGCAGCTCGATGCCACGGTGCGCCAGAACGCGAGCGATGCCCGCGAGGCCGAGGCGCTGGCCGCGCGCGTGCACGGCCTGGCCGGCTCGGGCGGCGGCGCGATGCGCGAGGCGGTCGACTCGATGCATGCCATCAAGGCCGGCTCCGAGAAGGTCGGCGACATCATCGGCGTGATCGACTCGATCGCGTTCCAGACCAACATCCTCGCGCTGAATGCCGCCGTCGAGGCGGCACGCGCCGGCGAGCAGGGCCGCGGCTTCGCGGTCGTCGCGGCCGAGGTGCGCGCGCTCGCACAGCGCAGCGGCGAGGCGGCGCGCGAGATCAAGGCGCTGATCGAGCAGTCGGGCGCCGAGACCGCGAGCGGCGTCGGCCACATCGACCGGGTGAGCGGCGTGCTTTCGGAGATCGTCGGCGGCATCGCCGAACTCACCGGGCGGATGGGGCGCATCACGTCGGCCGTCGGCGAGCAGAGCGACGGCCTCGCGCAGGTCTCGCAGGCGATGACGCAGCTCGACACGCTGACGCACCAGAACGCGCAGATGGTCGGGCAGACCTCGCGCGCCTGCGCCAGCCTGGTCGAGCGGGCGCGCCAGCTGTCGGCGGCGGCGGGCGGTTTCCAGCTGCGCCAGGGCACGGCGGACGAGGCGCAGGCGCTGGTGCAGCGGGCGATCGCGTACTACAACGAACGCGGCGGTGCGGCGGCGCTGCCCGGCATCACCGAACCGGGCAACGGGTTCTCGGACCGCGACATGTACGTCTTCGCGTGGGACCGGCAGCTCGTGTACCACGCGTTCGGCGGCAAGCCGGCCAACGTCGGCAAGAGCGCCAAGCAGATCATCGGCACCGACGTGACGAAGCTGACGCAGGACGTGTGGGCCGCTGCCGCGGCCGGCGGCGGCTGGGTCGACTACGACTTCCTGAACCCGGCCAACGGGCAAGTGCTGCCGAAGACCTCGTACATCGTGCCGGTGGCGCAGGACCTGGTGCTGGGGTGCGGGATCTACAAGACCCGGCGTGCCTGATTGGATTCCCGTCGCATTCCTTACGGCATTAGAATGTAAGGAATCATMGACGACCGAGGTTCTCCGTCATGTATGCCACGCTCACCAGCAAAGGTCAGGTCACGGTCCCGAAGGAGATTCGTGACCGGCTCGGCCTCGATGCCGGCTCGACCCTGGATTTCCAGGTGCTGCCGGACAACACGATCACCGCTCGGCACGTAACGGCCGACGCCCGTCGGGTCCGCGGCATCCTGAAGTCGCCGCATGCCGGACCCCTGACCGTCGAGGAGATGGACGACGGCATTGCGAAGCACCTGCGCGACAAGCACGCGCCTGCAGTGGGTCGCCCCAAGACGCCTCGTTGATGATCGGCATCGACACGAACATCCTCTTGCGGCTGTGGCTCAACGACGATCCGGTGCAGGGCGAGCGGATCGACGCGCTGCTGGCCGAGCACGGCAGCGTTCCGGGTTCGCTGCTGGTGACCGACGTCGTGCTGGCCGAAGCGGTGTGGACGTTGCGAACAGCGTATTCGCAGGACAAGGCGGCGCAATTGACGGCCGTGCGCAGCTTGCTGGACGAACCGGCTTTCGCATTCGAAGACCGCGACACGATCGGGCGCGCGGTGACGCTGTTCGAGAGCGCACCCTGCGGCTTTGCGGATTGCCTGGTGGTCGCCAGGCATGCGCATCACGGCTGTGACTTCACGGCCACCTTCGACCGCGGCATGCGCAAGCTGCCCGGCGTGCGCGTGCCGTGATGCGGACATGTCGTCAGACATCGCGCACTTTCCCCCGCGAGCTTTTCAAGTCGCCGCGCTGAGACTTCCCCTCGAGCCGCCGCTTCTGCGACCCGCGCGTCGGCTTGGTCGCTCGCCGCGGCGGCGCCACCACGGCCACGCTGTCGACCAGCTGCTGCAGGCGCTGCAGTGCATCCTGGCGGTTCATGTCCTGGCTGCGCGAGGTCTGCGCCTTGATCACGACGACGCCGTCGCCGGTGATGCGCTGGTCGGACAGCGCGAGCAGCCGCTCCTTCAGCGGCTCGGGCAGCGACGACGCACGGATGTCGAAGCGCAGGTGCACCGCGCTCGACACCTTGTTGACGTTCTGCCCGCCCGCCCCCTGGGCGCGGATCGCGCTGAACTCGACCTCGGCGGGATCGACCTGGGGCGTCACGGCATCAGGGCACGGCGTGCGTCGGCACCCGCTGCGCGAGCGCGCACATCAGCTCGTAGCCGATCGTGCCGGCCGGCCGCGCGACCTCGTCGATCGACAGCACGCTGCCATGCGGGCCGCGCCCCCACAGCGTGACCTCGCTGCCGACGCCCGCTTGCGGCAGCGGCGTCAGGTCGATCGTCAGCATGTCCATCGACACCCGGCCGACCAGCGCGCAGCGCACGCCATCGACCAGCACCGGCGTGCCGGCCGGCGCGACGCGCGGGTAGCCGTCGGCATAGCCGCAGGCGGCCACGCCGATGCGCATCTCGCGCTCGGCGGTGAACGCGCTGCCGTAGCCGACGGTGTCGCCGGGCTTCAGCGCCTGCACGCCGATCAGCCGCGAGCGCAGCGTCATCGCCGGGCGCAAGTCCCAGTCGGCGATCGTCTTCTCGGGGTGGTCGGGCGACGAGCCGTACACCATGATGCCGGGGCGCACCCAGTCGGCCCGCACGCCCGGCTGCGTCGCCGCGAAGCGCAGCGTGGCCGCACTGTTGCTCAGCGAACGTTCGCCATCGAGGTCGGCGGTGGCGGCGTTGAACACCGCCACCTGCGCCTCGATGCCGCGCGGCCCGTCGGCATCGGAGAAGTGCGTCATCAGCGTGATCGCGTCGACCTGCGGCAGGTTCGACAGCCGCAGCCACGCGGTGCGGAACGCCGCAGGCGTGAAGCCGAGCCGGTTCATGCCGGTGTTCATCTTCAGGAAGACATGGTGCGGCCAGGTCGTCTTGTGCATCGCGAGCCAGTCGATCTGCGCCTCGTGGTGCACCGTGTGCCACAGGTTCAGGCGCGAGCACAGCTCCAGGTCGCGCGCTTCGAAACAGCCCTCGAGCAGCAGGATCGGCCCGCGCCAGCCCATCGCGCGCACCCGCTCGGCCTCGGCCAGGTCGAGCAGCGCGAAGCCGTCGGCGGCCTGCAGCGCGCCGTACACCCGCTCGACGCCGTGCCCGTAGGCGTTCGCCTTGACGATCGCCCAGACGCGCGCATCGGGCGCGCAGGCACGGGCGCGCTGCAGGTTGTGGCTCAGGGCATCGCTGTGGATCAGCGCTTCGATCGGACGCGGCATGCGCCGATTCTGCCAGCGGCGCGCGGGCCTGCCGGCTACCAGCGCGCGGGCAGCGGCCGCTTCAGCACGATCTGCGTGCGGCTGACCGCGATGTGCCCGCCGGCGTCCAGGTCCTTCAGCAGGCGGCTCACCATCTCGCGCGAGCAGCCGACGCGGCTCGCGATCTCCTGGTGCGTCAGCCGTTCGCGGATCACGTGCGTGCCGTCGGGCTGCACCTCCGCCAGGTCGGTCAGCAGCTGCGCGACGCGGCCGTAGACGTCGAGCAGGGCCAGGCTGCGCGCACTGTGGGTCGCCAGGCGCGCGCGGTGGATCACGCGCGAGATCAGCTCGAACGCGAACTCCGGCCGCTCGGCGATGTGCTGGCGCAGCGTGTGCCGCGTGACGACCGAGCACACCGTGGGTTCGAGCGTGATGACCGAGGCCGAGCGCGGCCCGCCGTCGAGCGACATCTCGCCGAGGTACTCGCCCGGGCCGTAGACGCCGTAGACGATCTCGCGGTCGCGCTCGTCGATCGAGAACGCCTTCACGCGGCCCGACAGCAGGATGAACAAGGTGTCGCCGTGATCGCCTTCCTGGATCAGCAGCACGCCCTTGCGATAGCGTCGCTGCTCGCCCCGGGCCGAGAGCAGGCCCAGGGATTCGGACAGCAGGGGGGAGGATGCTGGGCCGGTGACGGCGTCCATGGAGAAGCGGCGGCGAATGGGGAAAGCCCGGGCGGGTAGCCCAGGAGCCCATCCAATCTAGCACGCCGCCCCTGGCGCGTCCGTGACGGTGGACGCGCTGCGCGTGACGGAAGTCGGCGCCGATCAGTGCGACAGCGGCATCTTCATGGCCGACGCGATCGGCGGCAGCACCGCCACGCGGTTCAGCAGGTCGCCGATGCTGGCGGTCTGCGTCTTGATGCGGATGCTGCTGATCTGCGAGCGCACCGTCGAGACGGCGACGCTGAAGGCGCGCGCCACTTCCTTCGGCCGCTGGCCGTCGCACAGCGCGCGCAGCACCTTGGTCTCGGCGGCCGTCAGGCCGTGGGTGCGGGCGAAGAACTCGAGGGTCAGCGATTCGCAGCGGTGGCGCTTGCCGAGCACCAGCATGGCCAGCGCGCCGTCCTCGGGCGAGGACATCGGCACGAAGGCCACCGGCATCGCGCCGTCGTCGCGGCTCAGGTTCAGCATGCGGCGCCGCCCGCCGCAGGCGCCGAGCAGCGCGCCGAGGAAGCCGGACAGCTCCTCCGCATGGCGCGGCAGCACCTGGTCCTTGATGAGGCGCAGGCCGTCGCCGGCCTGCAGCAGCTGCCAGCCGAGCTGGTTGGCATGGCGCAGGCTGCAGTTCGCATCGATCAGCAGCAGGCCGTGGTCCATCTCGTCGAGCATCATCGTCAGCCAGCGCGCCATCGCGGAGTGGCCGTGGCGGCGCTCCGGCCCGGGGTACGGCGGCGTGACGGGGTCGGCGACGGGGTGGATCGCGGCCGGGGTGGGCCGCAGGTTCAGGTGGGCGGTCGGACGGGTGTCCGGGGGTGAGAGCAGTTCATCCAACATGGCGCTGTCCTTCTGATGGCAGGCGCAGCAGCAACGCTGTGCACCTTGTTACAGCGTAGGGGCGTCGGATGCCGGCAGGTGGTGAAAACCGCCGGGCGGGTTTGTGATTTATTCACCTCGGCCGGGCGGGGCACCCAGCAGCGTGGTCAGCCAGCGCGTCAGGTGCTCGACCTCCGGGCCGCACACCGAATGCGGCATCGGGTACTCGTGCCACTCGACCGGGTGGCCGAGCGCCAGCAGCGCGTCGCGCGAGGCGAGTGCGCGGGCGATCGGGATCACCGGGTCCTGCCGGCCGTGCGCGAGGAAGACCGGCACGCCGTGGTTCGCGGCATGGCGCTCGGCCGCGGTCTGGGCCGCCAGCGGCAGGTAGCCCGACAGCCCGACCAGGCCGGCCAGCCGCTCGCCGTGGCGCAGCCCGGTCAGCAGCGTCATCGCGCAGCCCTGCGAGAAGCCGCCGAGCACGATGCGCGCGCTGGGGATGCCGCGCTCGTTCTCGCGCGCGATCAGCGCCTGCACCAGCGCCTGCGATTCGCGCAGGCCGGTCTCGTCCTCGCGCCGCACCAGGTCGGCGCCGAGGATGTCGTACCAGGCGCGCATCACGTAGCCGCCGTTGATCGTGACCGGCCGCGTCGGTGCGTGGGGGAAGATGAACCGCACCGGGCCGGCAGCCGACAGGTCCAGCTCCTGCGCGAAGGGCGCGAAGCCGTGCCCGCTGTCGCCGAGCCCGTGCAGGAAGATGATGGTGGCCGTCGGGTTCGGGCCGGTGTCGGTTTCGATGGTGTCGAGGAGCTGCATGCCGCGATGCTAGCCCGGCGCGGCCCCTCGATCCTTCAGAAGCGGTAGTTCACGCCCAGGCTGAGTTGCGGGATCGCGCGGATCTTGCCGACGCCGTCGCGCAGCTCCTGCGTTTCCTTGTCGACATCGGCGTTCAGCTGGGCGCGCTGGGTCGCATCCATGCTGTCGAAGGTGGGGCCGCTCGCGGCCGACTCGACCTTCGCGCGGCCGATGCTCGCGCCGAGGTCGAAGTGGAAGCCCCAGGCGCCTTCGGTACCGGCCTGGTGGCCGTAGCCGATGCCGAGGAACGGCGTCGTCTTCGGGAACTTCACGTGTGCGTCGAAGCGGTCGCCGTCCTGCGTCGCGTAGGTGGTGTTGCCGATCACGATCTGGTTGTTGGTCGGCTTGCCGGCCAGGTCGAGCTTCATCGCGTTGAAGGTCACCCCGCCAGTCAGGCGCCAGCCGCCGGTGAAGAACCAGTCGGCGAACACGCCGCCGCGGCTCAACTTCAGCTCGGCGTCGTAGTGGATGCTGTTCTCGGTCTTCGTGGTGCTGTGCTTGCCGAGCGACGCGACATCGCCGCGCAGCGTCACCGACGGCGCGACCGGTTGTGCATAGCCGAGCATCAGGCCGTGCGTGCCGATGCCGGTGTAGACCTCGCCGGCGTGGGCGCCGGCGGCCAGTGCCAGCGTGGCGGCCAGGGTGGTCAGCGTCTTGATCATGGGAAGCTCCTCGTACTGCGTCTCGAATGAAAGCCTGCCCGCGGCTGCGGGTGAGCGCTCATTCTTCAGCGGGACGGGGCCGGACCAAACGCCGAACAGCGCGGGCCGGGCCGTGCTGTTCAGCGCTTCGGGCGCCGGATCAGAGCGTGAAGTCGTAGTCGATGATCAGCGGCGCGTGGTCCGAGAAGCGCTGCTCGATGTAGATGTGCTCGCGCAGCGCCGTGGCGGCCAGTGCCGGCGTGGCCAGGTGGTAGTCGAGCCGCCAGCCGACGTTCTTCGCCCAGGCCTGACCGCGGTTGCTCCACCAGGTGTATTGCTCGGCCTTCGGGTTCAGCGTGCGGAACACGTCGACCAGGCCCAGCTCGTCCAGCGTGTGCGTCATCCAGGCCCGCTCCTCGGGCAGGAAGCCGCTGTTCTTCTGGTTGCTGCGCCAGTTCTTCAGGTCGATCTCCTTGTGCGCGATGTTCACGTCGCCCACCAGGATGAACTCGCGCTCGGCCTTCAGCTGCTGCAGGTACGGCGTCATCAGCGCCAGGAAGCGGAACTTCGCGAGCTGCCGCTCCTCGCCGCTGGAGCCGCTCGGGAAGTAGCAGCTGATGATGCTGAGCTTGCGCTTCGGTGTATCGAAGCGAAGCTCGATGTAACGGCCCTCGGCGTCGAACTCTGGCGATCCGAAGCCCACCACCACGTCGCTCGGCGTCTTGCGGCTGTACAGGCCGACGCCCGAGTAGCCCTTCTTCTCGGCGAAATGGAAATGGCCGTGCATGTCGTGCACCCGCTCGAAGCGGCCGGCGATGTCGGCCGCCTGGGCCTTGACCTCCTGCACCCCCATACAATCGGCGCCGATGCTTTCCGCCCACGGCACCAGCCCCTTCGTGGCAGCCGAGCGGATGCCGTTCAGATTCAAAGACACCAGACGGAACACGAAAGACCTCCGATGAGCCCCACCGCTGACACCCTGGCCAAAGACTTCGTCAGCTTCTCGGTGGAAGCCGGCGTGTTGCGGTTCGGGGAGTTCAAGACCAAGGCCGGGCGGCTGTCGCCCTATTTCTTCAATTCCGGCCTGTTCGACGACGGCGCCAAGCTGGGCCGCCTCGCGGAATTCTATGCGCGCCGCCTGCTCGCCTCGGGCGTCGAGTTCGACATGCTGTTCGGCCCCGCCTACAAGGGCATCACGCTGGCGTCGGCCACTGCGGTGGCGCTGGCCGGCCTGGGCCGCAACGTGCCGTTCTGCCACAACCGCAAGGAAGCCAAGGACCACGGCGAAGGCGGGCTGATGGTCGGCGCGCCGTTGAAGGGCCGCGTCGTCATCATCGACGACGTGATCACCGACGGCGCTTCCAAGCGCGAATCGGTCGACATGATCCGTGCGGCCGGGGCGGAACCGGTGTCGGTGCTGATCGCGATGGACCGCATGGAACGCAAGGGTTCCGATGACAACCTGAGCGCCCGCTCGTCCGTTGAGGAGTTCGAAGCGGCGTACGGCATGCCGGTGCTTGCCATTGCGACGCTGGCGGACTTGCTGCAGTATCTGCAGACGAATGACGATCCGGCCCTGCGCAGCCACCTGGCGCGCGTGACCGCCTACCGGGACCGTTACGGGGTGTAAATGACGAGCCTGCTTGTGGTGAATCGACCGATGCGAACCTGGCGATGCCTTGCCGTGCTGGCGGGGTTGGTGGCCGCCTCCTCGGCCCACGCCGCGATCTACAGCTGCGTCGACGGCAACGGCCGGCGCCTGACCTCCGACCGCCCGATCGTCGAATGCGCGACCCGCGAGCAGCGCATGCTCAACACCGACGGTTCGGTGCGCCAGATCGTGCCGCCGACGATGACCGCCGACGAGCGCGCCGAGGCCGAGGCGAAGGAGCGGCAAGCCGCCGCCGACCGCGTGGCGCAGCAGGATGCGATCCGCCGCGACCGCAACCTGGTGAACCGCTTTCCCAACGACGCTGCCCACATGAAGGCGCGCGAGGCCGCGCTCGACGATGTGCGCAAGGGCGTCGCGTTCTCGCAGGGGCGGCTGGCCGAACTCGAACGCGAGCGCAAGCCGCTGATCGACGAGCAGGAGTTCTACAAGGGCAAGAAGCCGCCGGCCAAGCTGCGCCAGCAGCTCGACGCGAACGACGCCGCGGTGGCGGCGCAGAAATCGCTGGTGCAGAACCAGGAAGACGAGATCGTGCGCATCAACAACCTCTACGACGTCGAGCTCGAACGGCTGAAGAAGCTGTGGGCCGGCGCGTCGCCGGGGTCGATGGGGGCGCTGCCGGCCGCTTCCGCGCCGGCACCCCGCAAGGCAGCGGGGAAGTAAGACTCGCCGAACGACCTTCCGCGCCCGCGCGTGCCTGGCTTCGCGGCGTCTGGCGCGATCGAGCTTCGCAGGTCAGCTCGCTCCGAGTTTCTTCTTGAGAAGCTCGTTCACCTGCGACGGGTTCGCCTTGCCCTTGGTGGCCTTCATCGCCTGGCCGACCAGCGCGTTGAACGCCTTGTCCTTGCCGGCACGGAACTCCTCCACCGACTTCGCGTTCGCCGCCAGCACCTCGTCGAGGATGCGCTCCAGCTCGCCGCTGTCGCTCATCTGCTTCAGGCCCTTGGCCTCGATGATGGCGTCGACCGCGCCTCCCGCTGTCCACAGCTGATCGAACACCTGGCGTGCGCCGCTGTTCGAGACCGTGCCGTCGGCAATGCGCCCGATCAGCGCGGCCAGCGTCGCCGCGCTCACCGGGCTCTGCGCGATGTCCTTCTCCTCGGCATTCAGCCGCCGCGACACCTCGCCCATCAGCCAGTTGGCCGCCAGCTTCGGCTGGCCGCAGGCCTTCGCCGTGTCCTCGAAGAACGCGCCGAACGCCTTGCCCTGCGTCATCATCGACGCGTCGTAGGCCGGTAGCCCGTACTCCTTCTGGAAGCGCTCGGCCATCAGGCGCGGCWGCTCCGGCATCGCGGCGCGCACCTGCTCGATCCACTCGGGCGCGATCACCAGCGGCGGCAGGTCCGGGTCGGGGAAATAGCGGTAGTCGTGCGCGTCTTCCTTCGTGCGCATCGCCCGCGTCTCGCCGGTGTCGGGGTTGAACAGCACGGTCGCCTGCTGCACCTTGCCGCCGTCCTCGATCAGGTCGATCTGCCACTGGATCTCGTAGTCGATCGCCTGCTGCAGGTACTTGAAGCTGTTCAGGTTCTTGATCTCGCGGCGCGTGCCGAACTCGGCCCCGGGCCGGCGCACCGACACGTTGGCATCGCAGCGGAAGCTGCCTTCCTGCATGTTGCCGTCGCAGATGTCGAGCCACACCACCAGCGAATGCAGCGCCTTCGCGTACTCCACCGCCTCGGTGCTCGCGCGCATGTCGGGCTCGGTGACGATCTCCAGCAGCGGCGTGCCGGCACGGTTCAGGTCGATGCCGGTCTGGCCGGCGTAGTCCTCGTGCAGCGACTTGCCGGCGTCTTCTTCCAGGTGGGCGCGCGTCAGCTGCACCCTGTGCTTCACGTCGCCGACGAAGAACTCCAGCGAGCCGCCCTGCACCACCGGCGTCTCGTACTGGCTGATCTGGTAGCCCTTCGGCAGGTCCGGGTAGAAGTAGTTCTTGCGCGCGAAGATCGACAGCGGCGCCACCGTCGCGCCGACCGCCAGCCCGAAGCGGATCGCCCGCTCCACCGCGCCGCGGTTCATCACCGGCAGCGTGCCCGGCAGCGCCAGGTCGACCGGCGAGGCCTGCGTGTTCGGCGCGGCACCGAACTGCGTGCTCGAGCCGCTGAAGATCTTGCTGCGCGTGGACAGCTGGGCGTGCGTCTCGAGGCCGATGACGACCTCGTAGCCGCGGATCAGTTGGGGGGTGCTTGCCATGGTCAGGGGGAGGGGGCTTGGGCGTGCCAGTCGGTCGCCTGCTGGAAGGCATGGGCCGCGTGCAGCAGCGTGCCCTCCTGGAAATAGTTGCCGATCAGCTGCAGGCCGACCGGCATGCCGCCTTCGCCGGTGCCGGCCGGCAGGCTCATGCCCGGCAGGCCGGCCAGGCTCGCAGGCAGCGTGAAGATGTCGGCCAGGTAGTTGGCGACCGGGTCGTCGCTCTTGTCGCCGAGCTTCCAGGCCACCGTCGGCGCGACCGGTCCGGCGATCACGTCGCACTGCGTGAAACAGTGCTGGAAGTCGTCGGCGATCATGCGCCGCAGCTTCTGCGCCTGCAGGTAGTACGCATCGTAGTAGCCGTGGCTCAGCACGTAGGTGCCGATCATGATGCGGCGCTTGACCTCGGCGCCGAAGCCCTCGGCGCGGCTCTTCTTGTACATGTCGAGCAGGTCGGTGTACTTGGCGGCGCGGTGCCCGAAGCGCACGCCGTCGAAGCGGCTCAGGTTCGAGCTGGCCTCGGCCGGCGCGATGATGTAGTACACCGGGATCGACAACTCGGTGCGCGGCAGGCTCACGTCGACCAGCGTCGCGCCGAGCTTCTGCAGCTCGGCCAGCGCCGCGCGCACCGCGCCGTCGACGTCGGCGGCGAGCGCCGCCGGGAAGAACTCCTTCGGCAGGCCGATGCGCAGGCCCTTCAGCGGCTGCGCGGCCGTGGCGCCGGGGCGGGCCGCCGTGAGCGCCGCGGCGTAGTCCTGCGGCGGGCGCTGCGCGCTGGTCGCGTCGCGCTCGTCGAAGCCGCTCATCGCCGACAGCATCAGCGCGCAATCCTCGGCGCTGCGGGCGAACGGGCCGGCCTGGTCCAGGCTGGACGCGAACGCGATCATCCCGTAGCGCGAGCACACGCCGTAGGTCGGCTTGATGCCGGTGATGCCGGTGAAGCTGGCCGGCTGCCGGATCGAGCCGCCGGTGTCGGTGCCGGTGGCCACCGGCACCAGCCGCGCCGCCACCGCGGCGGCCGAGCCGCCCGACGAGCCGCCCGGCACGCGCGAGGCATCCCACGGGTTCTTGACCGGGCCGAAGGCCGAGTTCTCGTTGCTCGAGCCCATCGCGAACTCGTCGCAGTTCAGCTTGCCGAGCGTCACGGTGCCGGCCGCGGCCAGCCGGGTCACGACGGTGGCGTCGAACGGGCTGCGGTAGCCGGCCAGCATCTTCGAGCCGGCGGTGGTGGCCAGCGCTTCGGTGACGAAGATGTCCTTGTGCGCGAGCGGCACGCCGAGCAGCGGGCCGCTCTCGCCGGCGGCGCGGCGCGCGTCGGCCTGCGCGGCCTGGCGCAGCGCCCCATCGGCGTCGACGCTCAGGAAGGCACCCAGGTGCTGATGCGCTGCAACGCGTGCAAGGAGATGTTTCGTCGCTTCGACGCTGGAGACCTGCCGCGCGGCGAGTGCGCGGGCCAGTTCGGCCGCGCCCAGTTGATGCAGGTCCTTCATCCTTCGATCACCTTCGGCACGAGGAACAGGCCGTCCTCGACGGCGGGCGCGCTGCGCTGGTTGGCTGCGCGGCCGTCGGTCTCGGTGACGACGTCGTCACGCAGGCGCAGCGCCACCTCCTGCACCGCCGACAGCGGCGTGTACAGCGGCTCGATGCCGCTGGTGTCGACCGCGCTCATCTGTTCGACGATCGAGAAGAAACCGTTCAGTTGCTGCAGCATCGCCGCCTCTTCGGCGGGCTTCAGTTCGAGGCGCGCGAGGTTCGCGATGCGGCTCACGTCTTTGGAGTCCAGGGCCATTGGAATTTGAGGGGTGATGAGGGTGCCGACGGGGCTGGAATTCAGGGGGCTTGGGGTATTATCCCCGGTTATCCACAAGCCTCTTTCGGCGTGCAAATTCAAGGGTTTGCAGGACTTTCGAGCGGCTCGCGGACCCCCTGCCTGGAATCCAGCCCGGAACCCCCATTCGCGATTGCGCCGATCCGCCCACCCGCCTGGTCGACGCCAACAAGAACCCCGCACATGTTTGCATCCCTGCGCCGCTACTTCTCCACCGACCTGGCCATCGACCTCGGCACCGCCAACACGCTGATCTACGTGCGCGGCAAGGGCATCGTGCTGGACGAGCCCTCGGTCGTCGCGATCCGCCACGAAGGCGGCCCCAACGGCAAGAAGACGATCCAGGCGGTCGGCGCCGAGGCCAAGGCGATGCTCGGCAAGGTGCCGGGCAACATCGAGGCCATCCGGCCGATGAAGGACGGCGTGATCGCCGACTTCACCGTCACCGAGCAGATGCTCAAGCAGTTCATCCGGATGGTCCACGACTCGAAGATGTTCAAGCCGAGTCCGCGCATCATCATCTGCGTGCCCTGCGGCTCCACGCAGGTCGAGCGGCGCGCGATCCGCGAATCGGCGCTCGGCGCCGGCGCGAGCGAGGTCTACCTGATCGAGGAACCGATGGCCGCGGCGATCGGCGCCGGGCTGCCGGTCAGCGAGGCGAGCGGCTCGATGGTGGTCGACATCGGCGGCGGCACCACCGAGGTCGGCGTGATCTCGCTGGGCGGCATGGTCTACAAAGGCAGCGTGCGCGTCGGCGGCGACAAGTTCGACGAAGCGATCATCAACTACATCCGACGCAACTACGGCATGCTGATCGGCGAGCCCACCGCCGAGTCCATCAAGAAGAACATCGGCTCGGCCTTCCCCGGCTCCGAGGTCAAGGAGATGGAAGTCAAGGGCCGCAACCTCTCCGAAGGCGTGCCGCGCAGCTTCACGATCAGCAGCAACGAGATCCTCGAGGCGCTGACCGACCCGCTCAACCAGATCGTCTCCAGCGTCAAGAACGCGCTCGAGCAGACGCCGCCCGAACTGGGCGCCGACATCGCCGAGCGCGGCATGATGCTGACCGGCGGCGGCGCGCTGCTGCGCGACCTCGACCGCCTGCTCGCCGAGGAAACCGGCCTGCCGGTGCTGGTCGCCGAAGACCCGCTGACCTGCGTCGTGCGCGGCTGCGGGATGGCGCTGGAGCGGATGGAGCGCCTCGGATCCATCTTCACCTCCGAGTGAACGTGAACCTTGTCACACGGCCGGCGCGTCGCTGACGCGGCCGGCCTTTTCACTTCAAAGCCCGCCCAAACGCCATGCCGCTCGGGACCCTCGACAGAACCCCACCCCCCTTCTTCCGACAGGGCCCCTCGGCGCTGACGCGGCTGATGTTCTTCTCGGCGCTCGCGCTGTTCCTGATGGTGGCCGACACCCGCTTCAAGCTGACCCAGCCGGTGCGCGCGGTGCTCGCGACGGCGCTGAACCCGGTCGAGCGGGCGCTGCGGGCGCCGGTCGACGCGGTGAGCGCCGCCGGCGACTACGCGATGGGCCTGCAGGATGCGCTGTCGGCCGAGGCCCGCGCGCGGCGCGAGCTGGCCCAGCAGGCGGCGCGCTCGGCCCGCGTCGAGCAGCTGGAGCAGGAGAACCTGCGGCTGCGCGCGCTGCTCGACCTGCGGCCGGGGCTGTCGGTGCGTTCGCAGACGGCCGAGGTGCTGTACGACGCGCCCGATCCGTACTCGCGCAAGGTCATCATCGACCGCGGCACGCAGCAGGGCATCGCGGTCGCGTCGCCCGTCATCAACGAGGCCGGCGTGCTCGGCCAGGTGACGCGGGCCTTCCCGTACAGCGCCGAGGTCACGCTGCTGACCGACAAGGACGCCGCGATCCCGGTACTGAACATGCGCACCCAGGTGCGCAGCGCCGCCTTCGGCAACTCGGCCGGCGCCGGGCTGGAGCTGCGCTTCATGGCCGGCAATGCCGACGTGCAGGTCGGCGACGTGCTCGCGACCTCGGGCGTCGACGGCGTCTATCCGTCAGGCATTCCGGTCGCGAAGGTGGTCAGCGTCGACCGGCGCGTCGACACCGGCTTTGCCCGCATCGCGCTCGCGCCGATCGCGCAGCCCGACGCGGTGCGCCATGTGCTGGTGCTGGAGCCGCTGGGCGTGCAGATGCAGCCCAAGCCCGAGCCGGCGCCCGACGCCAGCACCAAGCCCGGCACGGGCAGCCGCAGGGGGACCCGCCGATGATGCCGCGCGGCTCCGACCAGCTGCTGCTGCCGGCGAACCCGTGGTTCATCTGGGGTTCGCTGCTGCTCGCCTTCCTGTTCAACCTGGTGCCGTTCGGCCGCCTGCCGGCGATTCCCGACCTGCTGGCGCTGGCGCTCGCGTTCTGGAACGTGCACCAGCCGCGGCGCATCGGCGTCGGCATCGCGTTCATGTTCGGGCTGCTGATGGACGTGCACGACAGCGCGGTGCTCGGCCAGCACGCGCTCGCCTACACGCTGCTCAGCTTCTTCGCGATCACGATCCACCGGCGGCTGCTGTGGTTCGGGCTGCCGCAGCAGGCGCTGCAGATCCTGCCGCTGTTCGTCGCCGCGCACGCGGTGTCGCTGGTCGTGCGGATGCTGGTGGGCGGCATGCTGCCGGGCTGGGAACTGTTGCTCGCGCCGGTGTTCGAAAGCCTGCTGTGGCCAGTGGCGTCGTGGGTGCTGCTCGCGCCGCAGCGTCGGCCGCCGGATCCTGATCAAAACAGACCGCTATGAAGTCCGCCACACCGTCAACACCGCGCGGGCCGAGCGCCGGGCCGCCCCAAGCCGGCCCGCAGTCCCCTCGGGGGGCCGGCGGCCGTACTCGGCCGGCGTGGGGCTCCATCCTCTGACATGACAGAGTTGAAGAACGTCGAGCAGGAACTGGGGCGGTTTCGCACCCGGCTGGTCGCGGCCGCACTGTTCGTGCTGTTCGCGTTCGGGCTGCTGGTGTTCCGCCTCGTCGTGCTGCAGGTGATGCGCCACGACGAACTGGCGACGCAGGCCGAGAACAACCGCATCGCCGTCGTGCCGATCGTGCCGAACCGCGGGCTGATCGTCGACCGCAACGGCGTCGTGCTGGCCAACAACTACTCGGCCTACACGCTGGAGATCACCCCGACCAAGGTCGAGGATCTCGACGCCGTCATCGACCAGCTGTCGCAGGTGGTCGAAGTCCAGCCACGCGACCGCAAGCGCTTCAAGCGGCTGATGGAGGAAACCAAGAGCAGCTTCGAGTCGCTGCCGATCCGCACCAAGCTGACCGATGAGGAAGTGGCCCGCTTCACCGCGCAGCGCTTCCGCTTCCCCGGCGTCGACATCAAGGCCCGGCTGTTCCGCAACTACCCGCTCGGCGAGGTCGGCAGCCACCTGATCGGCTACATCGGCCGCATCAACCAGTCCGAGAAGGAGAAGATCGAGGAGTCGGAAGACGAATCGAACTACCGCGGCACCGAGTACATCGGCAAGCTCGGCATCGAGCAGGCCTACGAGGCGCAGCTGCACGGCGCAACCGGCTTCGAGGAGGTCGAGACCAGCGCCGGCGGGCGCGCGGTGCGCCAGCTCAAGAGCAACCCGGCGACCCCCGGCAACACGCTGGTGCTGTCGGTCGACATCCGGCTGCAGGCGCTGGTCGAGCAGCTGTTCGGCGACCGCCGCGGCGCGCTGGTGGCGATCGACCCGCGCAACGGCGAGGTGCTGGCCTTCGTCAGCAAGCCCAATTTCGACCCCAACCTGTTCGTCGACGGCATCGACGCCGAGAACTGGAAGGCGCTCAACGAGTCGGAGGACAAGCCGCTCTTGAACCGCGCGCTGCGCGGCGCCTACCCGCCCGGCTCCACCTACAAGCCGCTGATGGCGCTGGCCGCGCTGACGCTGGGCAAGCGCACGCCGCAGCAGTCGATCAGCGACCCGGGCTTCTTCTGGTTCGGCAACCACAAGTTCCGCGACGACAAGGAAGGCGGCCACGGCGTCGTCGACATGTACCGCTCGATCGTGCAGTCGTGCGACACCTACTACTACATCCTCGCCAACGACATGGGCGTCGATGCGATCCACGACTTCATGGCGCCGCTCGGGCTCGGCCAGATGACCGGCATCGACATGCAGGGCGAGTTGCGCGGCACGCTGCCGTCCACCGAGTGGAAGCGCACCAACTACAAGCGCAAGGAAATGCAGAAGTGGTACCCCGGCGAGACCATCTCGCTGGGCATCGGCCAGGGCTACAACACCTTCACGATGCTGCAGCTCGCGCAGGCCGAGGCGACGCTCGCGGCCGGCGGCAAGCGCTTCAAGCCGCACCTGGTGCGCGCGATCGAGAACGTCGAGACGCGCAGCCAGCAGACGCTGTCGGGCGACCGGCTGGAGCCGCTCGCCTGGAGCCCCGACCATGTCGCGGTGATCCACCAGGCGCTGTACGGCGTCACGCAGGAGGGCACGGCGGCACGCGCGTTCCAGGGCGCTCAGTACCGCTCCGGCGGCAAGACGGGCACGGCGCAGGTCATCCAGATCAAGCAGAACGAGAAGTACGACGCCAGCAAGCTCGACGAGCGGCACCGCGACCATGCGCTGTACACCGCGTTCGCCCCGCTCGAGGAACCGCACATCGCGATCGCGCTGGTGGTCGAGAACGCCGGCTTCGGCGCCGGCGCCGCGGCGCCGATCGCGCGCCGGGTGTTCGACTTCGCGCTCGAAGGCCAGTACCCGAGCGAGGAGGACATCCTCGCGACGCGCGGCGGCCAGACCTACGCGCCGATCGGCAAGCCGCGGCCGGCCACGAGCGTGCCGCTGCAGGGCGTGTCGATCAACAACATCGCGGCGGCCGCCACCGGCGTGCCGCCGGCGCTGGTGGTGCCGGTGGCCGCGTCGGCACCCTCGCTGCTGATCGCGGCGCCTGCGTCCGCCGTGGCGGCCGCAGCTTCCGCCCCTGCCTCATCCGCCCGGGCGACGCGCCGCGCACCATGAGCATCGTCTTCGAGAAACCGTCGTACTGGCAGCGGCTGAAGCCCGTCTTCACCGGCTTCGACGCGCCGCTCGTGATCGGCGTGCTGCTGCTCGGCGCGGCCGGGCTGGTCACGATGTATTCGGCCGGCTTCGACAACGGCTCGCGCTTCGCCGACCACGGCCGCAACATGATCCTCGCGCTGATCATCCTGTTCGTCGTCGCGCAGGTGCCACCGCAGCGGCTGATGCAGCTGGCGGTGCCGCTCTACACGGTGGGCGTGATGCTGCTGATCGCCACCGCGGTGATCGGCGTCACGAAGAAGGGGGCGACGCGCTGGCTGAACGTCGGCATCGTGATCCAGCCGAGCGAGATCATGAAGATCGCGATGCCGCTGATGCTCGCCTGGTGGTTCCAGCGCCGCGAGGGCCAGCTGCGCGTGCTCGACTTCGTCGTCGCGCTCGGGCTGCTGGCGGCGCCGGTCGGCATGATCGTCAAGCAGCCCGACCTGGGCACCGCGATCCTGGTGCTGTCGGCCGGGCTGTACGTGATCTTCTTCGCCGGGCTGTCGTGGAAGCTGATCATCCCGGTGCTGGTGATCGGCGGCGCGGCGATCACCGCGGTGGTGGTGTCGGAAGACCGCATCTGCCAGCCCGAGGTGGTGTGGCCGATGATGCACGACTACCAGAAGAACCGCGTCTGCACGCTGCTCGACCCGACCACCGACCCGCTCGGCAAGGGCTTCCACATCATCCAGGGGATGATCGCGATCGGCTCCGGCGGYGTCGAAGGCAAGGGCTTCATGAAGGGCACGCAGACGCACCTCGAGTTCATCCCGGAGCGCACCACCGACTTCATCTTCGCCGCCTTCTCCGAGGAGTTCGGGCTGGTCGGCTGTGTGTCGCTGATCCTCGGCTTCCTGTTCCTGATCTTCCGCGGGCTGATCATCGCGGCCGATGCGCCGACGGTGTTCACGCGGCTGCTGGCCGGCGCGATCACGCTGAGCTGGTTCACCTACGCGTTCGTCAACATGGGCATGGTCAGCGGCATCCTGCCGGTGGTGGGCGTGCCGCTGCCGTTCATCAGCTACGGCGGCACCGCGATGCTGACGCTCGGGCTCGGGCTGGGCATCCTGATGTCGATCTCGAAGAGCCGGCGGATGATGCAGCGCTGAGACGGCGTTGGAGGCGTCTGCAGGCGCTAAGCTGTGCGCCTCGCCGACACCCCCACGGACGACTTCCATGAGCCTGCAACACCCCGCAGACGCAGTCGGAGCTTCTTCTTCAGCCACTTCCCGCGTCGGCATCGTCGGCGTCGGCAACATGGGCGGCGCGATGGCGGCCCGGCTGCTGTCGCTCGGCTGGCCGGTCGCGGTGCACGACATCGACGACCGCTGCGAGGCGCTGGCGGTGGGCTTCGGCGCGATGGCCTGCGCGACGCCGTCCGGCGTGGCGGCCTCGTGCGAAGTCCTGATCGTCGCCGTCGTCGATGCGGTGCAGACCGAGGCGGTGCTGTTCGGCGCCCACGGCGCGGCGCGCGGCCTGGCCCGCGGCAGCACCGTGCTGCTGTGCCCCACCATCTCGCCGGCCGATGTCGAGCGCTTCGCCGCCGGGCTGCACCGGCAGGGCATCGCCTGCATCGACGCGCCGATGTCCGGCGGCCCCGACCGCGCCCGCGACGGCAGCATGAGCCTGATGCTGGCCGGGCCCGGCGACGCGATCGAACGGCTCGGCGGGCTGCTCGGCGCACTGTCGTCGCGCGTGTTCCGCATCAGCGAGCGGCCGGGCGACGGCGCGCGCACCAAGCTCGTCAACAACCTGCTGGCCGGCATCAACCTGGCCGGCGCGGCCGAGGCGATGGCGCTGGCCGAGCGCATGGGGCTGGACGTGGGGCGCACGCTCGACGTGGTCGAGCAGTCGAGCGGCCAGAGCTGGATCGGCAGCGACCGGCTGCACCGCGCGCTGCGCGGCGACTACCTGCCGCGGGCGCACACCCGATTGCTGAACAAGGACACGCACCTCGCACTCGGCGTGGCGCGCCAGGCCGGCGCGGCCACCGCGCTCGGCGAGGCGGCGGCCGCGCTGTTCGCGCGGGCCTGCGAGCGCGGCTTCGCCGGGCTGGACGACGCCAGCGTGTTCGAACTGCTGCGGCAAGCCCGTTGACCAACCGACGCCAGCCTTCGCCTGATGCGCCCGAGGCGCACCTGCGGCGCATGAACCGCGTGCTCGACCACATCGATGCGCACCTGGCCGACGACCTGCGGCTGGAGACGCTCGCCGACGTGGCGGCGTTCTCGCCGTTCCACTTCCACCGCGTGTTCCGCGCCTGGACCGGCGAGACGCTGCTCGACTTCGTGCGCCGGCGCCGGCTCGAGGCCGCCGGCGGGCGCCTGCGGCATGCGCCGCGCGACAGCATCACGGCCATCGCGTTCGCGGTCGGCTTCGAATCGGGCGAGGCCTTCTCGCGCGCGTTCAAGCGGCATTTCGGCATGACGCCGACCGCCTGGCGGCGCGGCGGGCAGCTGCTGTGGGAGCGGCGCCAGCGCATGGTGCGCACACGGCCCGAGCCGCCCGCCTCCCACTACCCGGTGGTGCTGAAACAGCTGCCCGAGCGCGAGGTGCTGTACTGGCGCGTGCAGGGCCGCTACGACACGATGGTGTCGCAGGCCTGGACCGCGTTCGCGCCGCGCATCGTGGCGCTGGGCCTGGCCGGGCAGCTGCGGTTGGGCATGGGGCTGGACGACCCGGACATCGCGCCGGTGTCGCGCTGCCGCTTCGATGCCTGCGTGGTGCTGCCGCCGAACTGGCACGAGCCGATCAGCGGGCCGGTGTCGCGCAAGCGGGTGGCCGGCGGGCTGCATGCGTGCCTGGGCTACGACGGCCCCGGCCCGCTGATGCAGCATGCCTGGCGGCAGTTGCTCAACGACTGGCTGCCGACTTCGGGGCTGCTGGTCGGCGACACGCCGTTCTTCGAGGTCTATCCGGTGGAGCAGCTTCTGCCCGCCCAGGGGCCCGTCATCTGCGAGCTGTGCATGCCCGTCGCACGTTGACCCCTCGGCCCGGCCCTTCAGGCAGCCGCCAGACCGTGGCGCTGTCGCACGACGCGCCGGTGCGTCGCGCGTGCCGACGGCACCCAGCCGTGCCGGTACCAGCGCGCCGCCATCGTCAGGCCGCGCAGCCACTCGTCGGCCGCGTACGCGATCCACACGCCGACCAGCCCGAGCCCGAAGTACACGCCCAGCAGCCAGGCGCCGCCGGCCATCACGAACACCATGGAAGCCGCGCCGGCCATCACCGGGAACTTCGCGTCGCCGGTCGCGCGCAGCGCGTTGATCACGACCAGGTTGAAGGTGCGCCCCGGCTCCAGCAGCACCGTGATCCACAGCAGCGTCGTCGCCGCCTGGATGATGTGCGGGTCGTGGGTGAAGAGCTGCATCGTCCAGCGCGCCGTCAGCGCGCCGACCAGCGCGAGGCTGGTCGACACCACCAGCCCCCAGCGCAGGCTCTTGCGCACCAGCCGGTGCGCGGCATGCAGCTGGCCGGCACCGATCAGGTGGCCGACCAGGATCTCGCTGGCGAAGCCGATCGCGAGGCCGAACACCAGGATGAAGTACATGATCTGCATCGTGTAGCTGTGCGTCGCGAGCTCGGCCGCGCCCATGCGCGCCACCAGCGCGATCGTCACCAGCAGCGCGAGCCGGTAGGCGACGTTCTCGGCCGCGCCCGGCAGGCCGATGTGCAGCACCGGACCGAGCCGGCGCCAGCGCATCACCCACCAGTCGCGCGCGGTCGGCACCAGGTCGAGCCGGCGCTGCCACAGCCACAGGTGGAAGGCGATGCCGAACGCGCGGCTCAGCGCCATCGCGAGCGCGAAGCCCGGCAGCCCGAGCCCCGGCACCGGCCCGAAGCCGGTCATCAGCGGCGTGCAGATCAGCAGGTGCAGGCTGTGCATCGCGAGCATGTTCATCAGCGTGTCGCGCGCATGCAGGTGCGCCCGCATCACCGACGACATGCTGGCATTGAACGCATCCAGCACCAGCGCGACGGCCAGCACGCGCAGGTAGGGGCCGGCGATCGGCAGCACGTCGGCCGGCGCGTTCAGCAGGTCGAGCAGCGGGTTCGCGCAGGTCGCCACCACCAGCCCGGCGCCCAGGCCCAGCCAGGTGCTCGCGCCGAGCGAGGCGCGCGCGGTCTCGTCGGCACCGAGCCGGTTGCCCGCGCCCAGGTTCTGCGTGATCACCACGCTGACGCCCATGCTGATGATGCGGAACAGCAGGAAGAACGAGGCCTGCACGTTGTTCGCGAGCGCGAAGGCGCCGGACGCGGTGTCCGATTGGCGCGACGCCAGCCACAGCCCCGTCAGGCCGACCAGCAGCCCGAGCACCAGCTCGGCCAGCAGCGGCCAGGTGAGCGCGACCAGGCTCGGGCGGGGCAGGGGAGCATCGTGCGTGGAGGCGGACATGGAGYGATCGGCGCGAAACCGCAATGATCGCCGCAATCGGTTGCGGCGACTGTCCGATCTTGCTCTCAGGCTCGCTTGTGCTTCTTCGGCCCGTGCAGGAACTCGCGGTCGACGTCGAGCGTCGACTTGATGCCGATGTCGGCCCGGTGCTTCTTCAGCCAGTTCGTCGCCGCCGCGCGCCCGAGCGCGAACAGGTCCTCGAGGAACGCCCGGTCGGTGTTGAACTTGCTGTTCGCGCCATAGGGCCCGAGCCCGTCGTCGTCGGCCACCATGTGCAGCCGCAGGTCCTTGTAGCGCCCCGGGTCCAGCTTGCCCTCGCGCACCAGCCGCGAGACGAACGAGATCGCGCGCATCTCCGACATCAGGCTCGCGTTGAACGTGATCTCGCTGAGCCGGTCCATGATCTCCTCGCTGCGCGTCGGCGTGCCTTCGCGCACCAGCGGGTTGATGCGCACCAGCAGGATGTCGAGCGCCGCCGTCTGGTAGATCAGCGGGTAGATCGCCGGGTTGCCGGTGTAGCCGCCGTCCCAGTAGGGCTCGCCGTCGATCTGCACCGCCTGGAACAGGAACGGCAGGCAGGCCGATGCGAGCAGCACGTCGACCGTGATGTCGCGGCCGGTGAACACCCGCGCCTGGCCGGTCGTCACGCTGGTGGCGGTGATGAACAGCCGCAGCCCGCTCGCATGCACCGCGTCCTCGTCGACATGGCGGCGCAGCACGTCGCGCAGCGGGTTCAGGTTCAGCGGGTTGAATTCATACGGGCTGAACGAGCGGAAGAACGAGCTCATCCACTGGTAGCCGGGCAGCTTGTCGAGCTTGAAGTTGTCGTTCAGCGTGTGCGCCTGGCCGGCCGAGAACGGCGAGAAGATCGAGCCGGAGCGGCTCACGTCGCGCCAGAACTCGGTGAGCGCCTCGCGCGCGCCCTCGCGGCCGCCCTTGCGGAAGCCGCTCGCCATCACCGCGGCGTTCAGCGCGCCGGCGCTGGTGCCCGAGACGCCGCTGAAGTGCAGCCCGTCGTCCTCGAGCAGCCGGTCGAGCACGCCCCAGGTGAACGCGCCGTGCGAGCCGCCGCCCTGCAGCGCCAGGTCGAGGCCGAGCGAAGCGGGAGCGTGTGTTTCATGGACTGCCATCGGGAGGTACCTCGGGTTAACCCGGGGCAGTCTAAGTCGGATGGGATGGGCCCGTGTTTCCGCCGGTGTTTCCGTCGGTCACCGTGCCGGTGCCCACCGGGAACTGCACCGGAAAACGCACCGTGAAGCGCGCCCCCGGTCCGAACGCCACGCCGCCCTGGTCGCTCAAGCCCGGGCGGTGCCGCAGGTTGGCGTCTTCCAGCGTGATCTCGGCATCGTGCTGCTGCGCGATCTCGCGCACGATCGCGAGGCCCAGGCCGGAGCCGTCGACATTGGTGCCGAGCGAGCGGTAGAACGGCTGGAACACCTTGTCGCGCTCGGCCGCCGGGATGCCGGGGCCGGAATCCTCCACCTGCACCACCACCACCTGGCCGAACGGGTCGTCGACCACCCGCACCGTGACCGTGCCGCCTTCGGGCGTGTACTGCAGCGCGTTGTCGACCAGGTTGCGGATCAGTTCGCGCAGCAGCACCGGCTGGCCGGAGATCGACAGGCCGGCCGGCCCCTTGGCCGCCACGCTGTCCGCGCCCTCGTAGCCCAGGTCGATGCGCTTCTCCAGCGCACGCGGCACGAAATCGCGCACCGTCTCGGCCGCGAGCCGCGCCAGGTTGACCGGCTGGCGCTGCAGCGCCTGCGAGGCGTCCTCGGCACGCGCCATCGCCAGCAGCTGGTTGACCATGCGCGCCGCGCGCTGGCTGGCGCGGGCGATCTGCTGCAGCGACTTCTTCAGCGCCTGCGGATCGCGCTCGCCGGCGTCGATCTCGCGCTGCGCCAGCTCGGCCTGCGTGCGCAGCCCGGCCAGCGGCGTCTTCAGCTGGTGCGCCGCGTCGGCCAGGAAATGCTTCTGCGTGCCGATGCTGCGGTCGAGCCGGGTCAGCAGGTCGTTGATGGCGCGCACCAGCGGCGACACCTCCTCGGGCGCATCGCGCTCGTCGATCGGGCTCAGGTCGTGGCTCTCGCGGCGGCGGATGCGCTGCTGCAGCTCGTTCAGCGGTGCGATGCCGCGCGCGAGCGCCAGCCACACCAGCAGCACCGCGAGCGGCAGGATCACGAACTGCGGCAGCATCACGCCCTTGATGATCTCGGTGGCCAGGCGCGAGCGCTTGCCCAGCGTCTCGGCCACCTGCACGATCGGCGGCTCGATGCCGCCCGCCGTGCCGCCCGGCAGGCCGATGCGCACATAGGCGATGCGCACCGGCTCGCGGTTGATCTCGTCGTCGCGGAAGCGCACCACGCCGGCGGCGGCACGCTCCTCGTCGTTGGGCATCGGCAGGGCACGATCGCCGCTCAGGTACTGGCCGTCGAGGCCGAGCACCTGGTAATACAGCGTGTCGGTCTCGTCGGTGTGCAGCAGCTCGGCAGCGCTCGCCGGCAGCGCGAAGCTGGCCGACGGCAGCGTGCCGCCGCCGGCATCCTGCACCGTGACCTGCTGCGACAGCACGCGGGCCATCTCGCCGAGCTGGCGGTCGAACGGCTTGTTGGCGATGCCCTGCGCGACCAGCCAGGTCAGCACGACGCTCATCGGCCACAGCAGCAGCAGCGGCGCGAGCATCCAGTCGAGGATCTCGCCGAACAGGGACCGTTGCTCTTTCAAGCCGCGATCTTCTCCAGGCAGTAGCCGAGACCGCGCACGGTGGCGATGCGCACCGGGCCCTGCTCGATCTTCTTGCGCAGCCGGTGGATGTAGACCTCGATCGCGTTGTTGCTGACCTCCTCGCCCCATTCGCACAGCCGCTCGACCAGCTGGTCCTTGCTGACCAGCCGGCCGGCGCGCTGCAGCAGCACCTCGAGCAGGCTCAGCTCGCGCGCCGACAGCTCGACCATCTGGTCGTTCAGGTAGGCGACGCGGCYGGTCGCGTCGAAGGTCAGCGGGCCGTGGCGGATCACGCTCGACGCGGTGCCCAGGCCGCGCCGCGTCAGCGCGCGCACGCGGGCCTCGAGTTCCTGCAGCGAGAACGGCTTGGCCATGTAGTCGTCGGCCCCGAGGTCGAGCCCCTGCACGCGCTGCTCGACGCTGTCGGCCGCGGTCAGGATCAGCACCGGCACCGCCGAGCCGCGGGCGCGCAGCTTGCGCAGCACCTCCAGGCCGTGCAGCTTCGGCAGGCCGAGGTCGAGGATCAGCAGGTCGAATTCATGGGCCGACAAGGCCGCATCGGCCTCGGTGCCGCTCGCGACATGGTCGACCGCATAGCCGCCGTTGCGCAGCGAGCGCAGCAGCCCGTCGGCCAACACCTGGTCGTCTTCGGCGATCAACACGCGCATGGCTGCCTCCTGTGCGGCTCGAGACCCGGCCGCTGCGGGATTGTAGGGAGTGGCCCGGCAGGGATCGGAGATCGGCGTCAGAAAAGACTGTACAAACATCCAGCCTTTGCCATAATCCGCGCAACTCTAGGAGATCGCCCCATGGATGCCCCCGTCAAAGCCGCCACCCTCAACACCGAAAAGGCCAAGGCCCTGCAAGCTGCGCTGGCGCAGATCGAAAAGCAGTTCGGCAAGGGCTCGATCATGCGGCTCGGCGAAGGCGAGGTGATCGAAGACATCGAGGTCGTCTCCACCGGTTCGCTCGGCCTCGATGCCGCGCTGGGCGTCGGCGGCCTGCCGCGCGGCCGGGTGGTCGAGATCTACGGCCCGGAATCGTCGGGCAAGACCACGCTGACGCTGCAGGTCATTTCTGAAATGCAGAAGCTCGGCGGCACCTGCGCCTTCATCGACGCCGAGCACGCGCTCGACACCGCCTACGCGCAGAAGCTGGGCGTCAACCTGCAGGAGCTGCTGATCAGCCAGCCCGACACCGGCGAGCAGGCGCTCGAGATCGTCGACGCGCTGGTGCGCTCCGGCTCGGTCGACCTGGTGGTGATCGACTCGGTCGCGGCGCTCACGCCGAAGGCCGAAATCGAAGGCGAGATGGGCGATTCGCTGCCCGGCCTGCAGGCCCGCCTGATGAGCCAGGCGCTGCGCAAGCTCACCGGCACCATCAAGAAGACCAACACGATGGTCATCTTCATCAACCAGATCCGCATGAAGATCGGCGTGATGTTCGGCAGCCCCGAAACCACCACCGGCGGCAATGCGCTGAAGTTCTACGCCTCGGTGCGGCTCGACATCCGCCGCATCGGCAGCATCAAGAAGGGCGAAGAGGTCATCGGCAACGAGACCAAGGTCAAGGTCGTCAAGAACAAGGTGTCGCCGCCGTTCAAGACCGCCGAGTTCGACATCCTCTACGGCCAGGGCATCAGCCGCGAAGGCGAGGTGATCGACATGGGCGTCGAGGCCAAGGTGCTCGAGAAGTCCGGTGCCTGGTACGCCTACAACGGCGAGAAGATCGGCCAGGGCAAGGACAACGCCCGCGAGTTCCTGCGCGAGAACCCCGACCTCTCGGTCGCGATCGAGAACAAGGTGCGCGAGGCGATGGGCATTCCGCTGCTGCCGACCGCTGGGGGTGCCACGCAGGCGGCTGCCGCCGATGAAGCCAAGCCGGCCAAGAAGGCGCCCAAGGAGCCGAAGGAAGCCCGCAGCGAGTAAGTCGGCGAACAAGTTCGGCAGGCGGGTTGGCGATGCGGCAGCGGCTCTCGCTGCGCGGGCGCGGCGTGCAGTTGCTGTCGCAGCGCGAGCACAGCCGGCAGGAACTGCGGCGCAAGCTGCTGCAGCACCTGCGTGCCGACGATGCGCCGCTGCCGGACGATGCCGACCAGCAGGTCGATGACGTGCTGGCCTGGCTGCAGGACAAGGGCTACTTCAGCGAGCAGCGCTTCGTCGAGAGCCGGGTGCATGTGCGCGAATCGCGCTACGGCAACCTGCGCATCCGCCAGGAGCTGGCGCAGCACGGCGTCACGCTGGACGCCGACCAGGCGCAGCGCCTGAAAGAAACCGAGCTGRCACGTGCCCACGAGGTGTGGGTGCGCAAGTTCGGAGCCGCGGCCATCGATCCGGCCGGCCGCGCGAAGCAGCAGCGGTTTCTCGCAAGCCGGGGTTTCTCGGCCGAGGTGATCCGCCGCGTGGTGAAGGGCGACGTGGACGAAGCCGCCTAGGGTCTGTTGGCACGGCCGTCGTCGCCCCCACGCCGTTCAGAACGCGATCAGGCGGCTGCCTTCTTGCCGGCCGGCTTCGCGGTGGCTGCCGCTTGCACGACGGCCTCACGCGCCAGCCGCGCCTGTTTCTTCGCGTCCTTCGCACGCTTTTGCTTCACACGGCGGATTCCGCGGTCCTTGTCGGCGCTCATGCCAATCTCCAATGGGTTGAAAGAGCCGAGGTTTTACCACCTCCGGGCTGATACAACCGGGGACTTCCCCACTGACGAGGACTTCGCGATGAACTGGGTGATCCTGGTGGCCGCCGGCCTGTTCGAGATCGGCTGGGCGATCGGCCTGAAGTACACCGATGGCTTCACACGCCTGTGGCCGAGCGTCGGCACCGTGGCGGCGATGGTCATCAGCGTGTGCCTGCTCGGCTACGCGATGAAGTCGCTGCCGGTCGGCACGGCCTACGCGGTGTGGGTCGGCGTCGGCGCGGTCGGCACCGCGATCCTCGGCATCGTGCTGTTCGGCGAGCCGGCGTCCACCGCGCGGCTGGCGAGCCTCGCGCTGATCGTGGCCGGCATCGTCGGGCTGAAGCTCGCGAGCCCGGCGTGAGCCCGGGCTCAGCTCAATACAGCAACCGGCACCGGATCGTGTCCGGCAGCGACGCCAGGTCGGCCAGCGCCGCCTCCGGCGCCGCGGTGTCGACGTCGATCACGACATAGCCCACCTCGTCGCGCGTGCTCAGGTACTGCGCCGCGACGTTGATGCCGGCCTTCGACAGCCGCTCGTTCACGCGCGCGATCACGCCCGGCACGTTGCGGTGGATGTGCAGCAACCGGCTGCGCCCGGTGTGCTCGGGAAGCGCCACCTCGGGGAAATTGACCGCCGAGGTCGTCGACCCGTTGTTGCTGTAGCGCACCAGCTTCGCGGCCACTTCCTTGCCGATGTTGGCCTGCGCCTCCAGCGTCGAGCCGCCGATGTGCGGCGTCAGGATCACATTGTCCATGCCGACCAGCGGCGATTCGAAGCGTGCATCGTTGCCCTGCGGCTCCTCGGGGAACACATCGATCGCCGCGCCGAGCAGGTGGCCGTCCTTCAGCGCCTCGGCCAGCGCATCGATGTCGACCACCGTGCCGCGCGAGGCATTGATCAGGTGCGCCCCGCGCTTCATCGCGCGGATCTGCGCGCGCCCGATCAGGCCCTTGGTCGACGGCAGCTCCGGCAGGTGCAGCGTGACCACGTCGGAGGCGGCGAGCACCTCGTCGAGGCTGTCCATCGCACGTGCATTGCCGAGCGGCAGCTTGGCCTCGATGTCGTGGAACACGACGGCCATGCCGAGCTGCTCGGCCAGCACGCCGATCTGCGTGCCGATGTGGCCGTAGCCGACGATGCCCAGCGTCTTGCCGCGCACCTCGAACGAGTTCTCGGCGCTCTTGGTCCAGCCGTTGCGGTGCAGGATCGCGTTCTTCGCCGGGATGCCGCGCATCAGCATGATGACCTCGGCCAGCACCAGCTCGGCCACGCTGCGGGTGTTCGAGAACGGCGCGTTGAAGACCGGCACGCCCAGGTCCATCGCGGCGCGCAGGTCGACCTGGTTGGTGCCGATGCAGAAGCAGCCGACCGCGGCGAGCTTGGGTGCGGCCTTCAGCACCTCGGCCGTCAGCTGGGTGCGCGAGCGGATGCCGAGGAAGTGCGCATCGGCGATCGCATCGTGCAACGCGGCGCCCGCGAGCGCCTTCGCGTGCGTGGCGACCTGCGAGTAGCCGTCGCGCCGCAGCACGTCCACCGCCGAGGCATGGATGCCTTCGAGCAGCACGAACTTGAGCTTGTCCTTCGGGACCGAGAGTCTGTGATTCATCGCCGGATTGTTGAACAGCGGCATCGGCCCCGTCCGGCGCAAGGGCATGCCGGCACGAACCGGTTAGAGTCCCAGGGCTGTCCCTGCTGTATCCCTGCTGTATTTCCTGTCCGTGAGTGCCTCCCCCACCGTGAATCTCCCCAACCCGCGCCATGCGGCGCGCGTGCCTGCGCACGTCTCGCCCGAGCAGCTCGCTCGCATCCGCCAGGCCGCCTATGCGCTGCCGCAGGTGGTCAAGCCTGCCGACTATTTCGACGAGCACGCCTCGGGGCTCGACGAGCGCCTCGACAAGCTCGGCCTCGTGCTGCTGCAGAAGGCAGTGGCCGGCGCCCGGCCGAGCCGCTGGATCGCGCCCGACGTGATGGACTCGGCGCTGCAGCACCTCGATGCGGTCGGCAACGGCCCCGAGGTGCGCACCGTGATGCTGGACCGCACGGCCGCGCTCGATGCGCTGGGCATCGTGCGCGAGGCTGGCCGCTGGACGCGCCTGATCAGCCAGCCGCTGCAGCTGGCCGGCGTGAACTGGCGCGTGCCGGTGATGTTCCGCATCCCGATCGCTTCCGAGCCGGTGTGGGCGTTCTTCCGCGAGGGCGACAAGGCGGCGCTGCTGGCCGCGCTCGGGCCGATCGAAGCCTGGCCACACGCCGGCGAGGTGCAGGCCGCGCTCGAGGCGCTGGTGCAGCGCAGCCGCGCCCACAACCCGCGCCACCTCGACATGCTGCTGCCGCGCCTGCTCGCCGAATGCGCCACCCCGCAGCCGGTGGCCGACCTGCGCGCCGCCTGCGTGCGGGCGCAGGAGCGCTGGGAGCACCAGGTGTCCGAACTCGACACGCTGGCCGGGCTGAACAGCGAGCTGGCGTTCCAGGGCTACCCCGACACCTTCGTGAAGGCGCGCCGCCTGCAGCGCAACGTGACGCTCTACGTCGGCCCGCCCAACAGCGGCAAGACCTACGCCGCGTTCGAGCAGCTGGCGCAGGCGACGGACGGCGCGTACCTGGCCCCGCTGCGCCTGCTGGCGCTCGAAGGCCGCGACCGGCTGGTCGGCCGCGGCGTGGCCTGCTCGCTGCTCACCGGTGAAGAGAACGTGCCGGCCGAGGGCTCCGGGCTGGTGTCGAGCACCATCGAGATGGTCAACACCAACAAGGTGGTCGACGTCGCGGTGATCGACGAAGCCCAGATGATCTTCGACCCGTACCGCGGCTGGGCGTGGACGCAGGCGATCGTCGCGGTACCGGCCAGCGAGGTGATCATCATCTGCTCGGCCTACGCGGTGCCGGCGATCGAGAACCTGCTGGGCCTGTGCGGCGAGCGCTGCAGCGTGCGGCATTTCGAGCGCAAGCAGCATGTGCAGCTGCTCGAGGCACCGGTGCCGATCGGCGCGCTGACGAAGGGTGACGCGGTGGTGGCGTTCAGCCGGCGCGACGTGCTGACGCTGCGCGACCAGATCGCCGCCGGCGGCCACCCGGTGTCGGTGATCTACGGCGCGCTGCCGCCCGAGGTGCGCCGGCGCGAGGCCGAGCGCTTCGCGCTGGGCGAATCGCATGTGCTGGTCGCCACCGACGCGATCGGCATGGGGCTGAACCTGCCGATCCGGCGCGTGCTGTTCAGCACGATGAGCAAGTTCGACGGCCAGGGAGACCGGCCGCTCGACGAATCCGAGGTGCACCAGATCGGCGGCCGCGCCGGCCGTTTCGGCATGCATGAAGAGGGCTTCGTCGGCGTGCTGAAAGAGGCCGAGCCGCAGGCCTTGCGCATGCTGAAGGAGCGCCTGCCGCGCACGCCGCGCGCGCCGCGCGACTTCAAGGCACCGGTGGCGCCGAACGGCTGGCATGTCGACACCATCGCCTCGCGCCTGCGCAAGACGCAGCTGCGCGAGGTGCTGGGCGTCTTCATGGACCAGCTGAAGCTCGACGACGCGCACTTCGCGGTGGCCGAGCTGGAGCAGATGCTGGAGCTGGCCGAGCAGCTCGACCGCAGTGCCGCCAAGCTCACGCTGAAGGAGCGCTTCATCTATGCGCAGGCGCCGGTGGACACGCGCACCGTCTCGCAGGTACAGGAGTTCCTCGACTGGAGCAGCAGCCATGCGCTGACCGGCCGCGCCGGCTCGCCGTGGTTCCTGCAGGACGTGGACGGCCACAGCCGGCTCGACCGCATGGAGCAGGCGCTGCGCTCGTGCACGCTGTGGCTGTGGCTGGACCTGCGCTTCCCCGGTGTCTACGGCAAGGTCGACGAGGTGACCGCGCTGCGCAGCCAGCTGAACGACGGCATCGAGCGCCAGCTGAAGGGCAAGCGGCCGCTCGCGCAGGTGCGCCACCGCACGCGGCGCTGAGCGTTCGCACCCTGACACACCGACTTTGCCGCGCAGCGGCACAATCCCCTCCTTTCCTGCTTGTCGCTTCCCCATGAGTTCAACGCCTCCTTCACCGGCCACGCCCGCCACCGAACTGCCTGTCGACGAGACGCCGGTCGAGTCGGCCCCTGCAGCGACGACCGAGGCTGCGGCCGATGGGGCCGCCGACGCCTCCTCGAAGGCGCCTGCCAAGGCGCCGGGCATGAGCCCCGCGGCCTGCGCGCAGGAGCTGCGCCAGCGCTTCCCGGCGCTGTTCGACGGCCCGCCGAAGCCGCTGAAGCTGCGCACCCACGTCGACATCGAGGCGCGCGCGCCGGGCGTGTTCAGCAAGCAGGTGCTGACGGCGTTCTTCCGCCGCTACACCGGCAGCACCTCGTACCTGCTGTCGGTGGCCCGCGGCCGCCAGCGCTTCGACCTGGACGGCAAACCCGGCGGCGAGATCAGCGACGAGCACCGCCAGATCGCGGTCGACGAGCTGACGCGGCGCGGTGTCAGCCTGCAGTCGCGCCGCGAGCTCGAAGACCAGCAGCGCCGCAACCGGGCCGGGCTGCTGTTCGACTACGAACGCACGACACTGACGCGCGCGAACTTCTGCGTGCTGAAGCAGGTGGCCGAGGAAGAACTCGATGGCCTGCTCGAGATCGCCCGCGCCGAAGCGGCGCAGCAGGCCCAGCAGCAGCCACGGCGCCCGTCGCCCGATGCGCGMACGCCGGGCCGGCCGCCGGGACCGCGCCGCGACGGCCCGCCGCAAGGCCCGCGGGGCCGCGGTCCGCGCAATGACGAAGGGCGGCGGCGCTAGCGTGAGCGGGTCGAACGCCGCGACCCCGCCGGACGCTGCCGAATGGGGCGACTTCGCGGCCGACCTGGACATCGCCTACGCGTACCGCCAGTTCGCAGGCAAATCGCGCGACGAGGCCTTGCTGCTGTTCGAGCAGAGCGACGTGCTGTCGCGCGCCGAAGACCTGGGCGCGATGCCGGCCGGGCCGTTCCGCTACTACATGCCGGTGTTCCGCGACTTCGTCGTCTCGCCGCGCATCTTCGAGCTCAACCAGGGCCTCTACGCATCGACGGCGGCCGATGCGTTCCTGAACCTGATCATGCGGCGGCTCGAGGACGAGCCGCAGGTCATCGAGCCGTTGATGCCGGAGCTGTTGCCGGCCGTCGAGTACCTCGCCGAGAACCAGGCGCGCTACGACGCCGACGAGGATGTCTACGGCAGCTTCTTCGACGTGCTGGCGGCGATCCGCGAATCGCTGCGCGTGCTGTCGGGCGGGCCGACGATCCCGGGGCCGCCGGCGCGCTACCTGCACCTGAAGCCCGGCGGTGCGCTGCCCGACCTGTCGGCGCTCGCGCCGTTCCGCGCGGTCGTGATGATCGATGCCAAGCTGACGCTGACCTGGCAGATCGAGGTCAGCGACTGGCTGGTCGACAGCGGCTGCCTGCACGTGATGCCCTGGGGCAAGGACGCGAGCCTGTGGGATCACTCGGTCGCGATGGCCAACCTGGAGCAGTGCGGCTTCGGGCCGATCCCGAAGGAGGCGCAGGTCGTCACGGTGTCGCACGAGGTCGAGTCGCTGGGCGAGGTGCTGTGGTTCTGCAAGAACTGCGCGAACCATCCGGTGGTGGCGCTGCAGCACACGGTGCTGATCGAGATCAGCGATGTGGGGGATGAGGAGATGGTGCTGCGGGCGTATGCGGATGCGTGACATGCCAGCCCGTCGCGCCGCCTTCGTCCCATCGCAGCAACCCCGTTCGCCCTGAGCAGGGGCCGAGCCTGCCGAGGGCCCGTGTCGAAGGGTTGGTGCCGAAGCGCGCCGACGTCATCAGGCCATGCAGCGCCCTCACGGTGCTCCGTCGAACCGCTCGCCCAGGCGCTCAGCCTCTTCTGAAACGAGCAGCAATGCGGTGATCGCCATGCGTCGCAGCGCGTCATGCTGCCTGCGGTCGAGCAGCGGCTCCTGATCGTCCGCCAGCGCCCAGACGTCCTGCTCCGCGAGTTCGAGCAGGTGCCGTGTGCCATCGGTGACGTCGATCACCTGGGCGAGCAGGCGTCTCATTCGCCGGGCCGTCATCGGCTGCCTTGAGCGGAGGGGCATGGCGTCGGCCTTCCATCGCGCCGTGCGGTCAGGCAAAGCGCCGTATGCGAATTAGTGTTTATGCGAATGAGAGCATAGCATCGACAGTTCCGGGCGTGAAACCCAGTTTGTCCCAGCAATTCGGCGAGTGTGTACGAACCCTGCGAACCGAGGCCGGCCTGAGCCAGGTCGAGTTCGGCGAGCGCTGCGGGTTCTATCAGACCTACCTGAGCCGGATCGAGAACGGCCATGCGAACCCGACGCTCAACGCCATCGAGGTCATTGCCAATGCGTTGGGGATGACGGTCTTCGACCTGTTTGACCAGATCCGGCCCGCGACTGGGACACGTCGGAAGTGACGTCTCTCACCTCATGAAACGCCTCGCTCGCCATGCATTCGCTCTGCTGTTGAGCCTCTGCTTCGGATCTGCCCATGCCGATGCCTTCTTCAAGCTCGTCGGCTACCAATGCAACACGAAGGCAGATCGGCTGATCCTGACCTACGACGCGGCCGCCAACGGTGCGGGTCAGCTGATGCTGGAATCGAAGACGGCTCAGCAATGGGATCCATGGGATCTCATCCACATGGACGACGAGGCCATCATCCAGTCGACGACGACGGTGCAAGGCAGTTGCGTCCTGAGCGACGGCGTCTATGCCGTCGAGCTTGGCCCGGTGCCCGGAAACAGGAACACCGTGGGCCGCTGCGGCGCCTGGATCTCGGCCTGGGCCGAAGTGCGTCGCGGAAATCGCGTGATCTACCCGCGCACCGATTTCGAGTCGGGTGTGGGTTGCTTCTTTGCTGACGGCGTGATCACGACCCGTGTGGAGATCGCACCCAGGCGCAGCCGGCATCGCATCACCCGACATCCCGCGGAGAATCTGTTGAGCGACACCTCCGCCATGCATTGACGCCAACCGGTAGAGTAGCCCCCAAGGAGGGCACGCCATGCTTGGAGCCATCGCCGGCGACGTGATCGGATCGATCTACGAGTGGAACAACATCAAGACCAAGGCGTTCGATCTGATCGGACCCCGCTGCACCTTCACCGACGACACCGTGCTGACCGTCGCGCTGGCCGAGGCCATCCTCGATGACAGCGACTACGTGCCCGTACTGAAGGCCTACGCCAACCGCTACCCGCGGGCCGGCTACGGCAGCCGGTTCAAGCAATGGGTGCGTTCCGACGACCCCACGGCGTACTACAGCTGGGGCAACGGCGCCGCGATGCGCATCAGCCCGGTCGGCTTCGCGTTCGGCTCGCTTGATGAAGTGCTGGCCAAGGCCGACCACTACACCCGCGTCACGCACGACCACCCGGAAGGCATCAAGGGCGCGCAGGCCGTCGCGGCCAGCATCTTCCTGGCCCGCACCGGCAGCAGCCGCGACGACATCAAGCGCTACGTCGAGACCACCTTCGGCTACGACCTGTCGCGCCGGCTCGACGACATCCGCCTCGTCTACCGCTACGACAGCTCGTGCCAGGGCACGGTGCCCGAGGCGATCATCGCCTTCCTGGAGTCGACCGACTTCGAGGATGCGATCCGCAATGCGATCTCGATCGGCGGCGACAGCGACACCATCGCCTGCATCACCGGCGGCATCGCCGAGGCCTTCTACGGCGGGGTTCCGCCGGCCATCGCCCAACCGGTGATGAGGATCCTGGACGGCTTGCTGCTCAACACGACGAAGCGGTTCATGCAGTCGTACATGCCGGACGCGTCGAAATGACCGCACCTGAGCAGGCCTCGCTGCGGCCCATGACGATGGACGACTACGACGCGGTGATCGAGCTGATGAAGGCCACGCCAGGCGTCTCGTTCCGCGAGGCCGATTCGCGCGACGCCACGGCGCGCTACCTCGAGCGCAATCCCGGCCTGAGCTTCGTCGCCGAGAAGAACGACCGATTGGTGGGCTGCGTCATGTGCGGGCACGACGGTCGGCGCGGCTACCTGCAGCACCTGGCCGTTCTCCCCGAGCACCGCCGGCAAGGGATTGCGAGCGCGCTGGTCGAGCGCTGCCTGGCGGCGCTGGAACAGCTCGGCATCCTGAAATCGCACATCGACGTGTTTCGCACCAACGACACGGGGCAGGCCTGGTGGGAAAGCCAGGGATGGCACCGGCGCACGGATATCCACCGCTACTCGCATGTTCGCGGCGGCCATGAGAATGCCTGACTTCCGCTTCATCGCACCATGAAACCTTCATCGTCCCGGCTCAAGGCGCTCGCCGTCGCGTTGCTGCTCACCACCACGGCCCGTGCCTCCGCGGCCCCGGACGAGGCCGTCGTCCGCGAGATGGCCCACCAGACCCACATCCCTGCCGAAGACATCCGGCGCGATCACGATGCCTGCGACAGCGGCATCACGCTGAGCATGAAGATCTGCGCCAGCTACCGCTGGCGGGTGCAGGACGCGCGCCTGAACGCCGTCTACAAACGAGCCCTGGGCAAGGCCCGCGAAATGGGCTACGAGGCCTCGCTCGTCAAGGCGCAGCGGGCCTGGGTGGCCTACCGCGATGCGGTCTGCGCCAACGAGGGCGAGATGGGTGCCGGCGGCGGCACGGCGCTGGGGTTGTACGAGCTGTCGTGCATGGAGGGACTGACCAAGGACCGCACCGATCGCATCGAAGCCATGATTCGCAGCTGACCGGCCCTCGACACGACCCATGCGCCACCCGCTGCTTCTCATGCTCGCCGTCTGCCTCGCGCTGTTCGAGGCGGGCAACCTCACCGGCTTCTCATGGAAGCGCCTGGCCTATGTGCCCGAGCGGGAGATCGTCGACGCGGCGATCCGCCACGCCTACCCCGGCATCTACGCCGACCTGCGCGCGCTGCAGGCCGACTACAACGGCTTCCAGCCGCAGGTGCGCTACTGGGGCAGCTGGAACTGGCAGATCGAGAACGGCCTCGTCGACAAGCTGTTCGGATTCCAGCGCTACCAGGTGCGGCTGCCCGAGGAGATCGTGATCGTCGATGCCGAAGGCAAGGCGCACTTCTCGCGTGCCGACACGTCATGCAACGACGAGCGCGGCTGCCCGAAGACGCCGCCCGACCGCGCCGAGACGGGCATCGTCGGCACCGTGCAGCATGGCCCGCCGGCCTACCCGCTGACCCAGGACTTTTCGGTGTCGTGGGCCCCGGCCCGGCAGGTCGGGGACGCCTCGGTCGACCCGGGCCGKGTGATCACCTACGGCAATTGCTTCTCCGCGTCGATCACGTCGACGGAGGATCGCGCCCTGGTGGTGGACATCCGGGGCGATGGCGCAACGACGTTGCGCCTGGGCTCCGGCTACCACTCGGTCGTGGTCGCGGGCACCAGTGCGCGCACGTGGGAGCGGATCTCCAGGGCCGAGTTCGAGAAGTTCCGGT
>NZ_JBFUFP010000003.1:0-56475 GCF_056403375.1 Rhizobacter sp. P2_H2 | reverse complement strand
GCTGCCGGCCGCGCCGGCCGACCGCGCGCTGTGGTCGGCCGTGCCGGCCAACCCGGCCGCCTGCACGCTGCTGCCGGCCGACTGGGCGCGTGCCAAGGCGGTGGCTGGTTCGCCCGGCTGGACGGCGCTGGCCGACCAACTGGAGGGGCCGGCCGCGATCTGCTGGTACCCGCGGTCGCAGTTCCAGACGCCGCTGGTCGTCGCGCAGATGAAGGAAGGCGCCGCCGATCCGTCGGCCTCGCTCGACGCGCTGACCGACTGGCTGCTGCCCGCGAAGTCCACCAAGCTGACACCGGCCGCACGGGCCGGCAGCAACCGCTGGCAGCGCGAGGTCAAGGCGCCCTGGGGCCCGCATGGCGATGACGCGGCCACCACCTACCGTCCGACGCTCGCGCGCCAGGGCCGCTGGATCACGTTCTCGCCCGACGATGCGCTGGTCGACCAGGCGCTCGATGCCCAGGCCCGGCGCTTCCCGAGCGTCGCCGACAGCCTGCCGGCCGCCCGTGCGACGCTGGCCGTGATCGCGCCGCGCCAGGTGGCCGAACTGGCCCGGCGCGAGGCCTTCGAGGTGCTGCCGCCCGAGCAGGAGCTGTTCCGCCAGGCGGCCGAGCGCCAGCTGGTGCCGCGGCTCGATGCGCTCGCGAAGCTGCCGCTGTCGCGGGCGGTGGCCGATGGCCCGCCCGATGCGAACGGCTGGGTCGCGGTCGAGTGGCAGTCGCTGGCGTCGAAAGCCCGCTGATGGGCCACCCGATGGATCGCCCGATGCTGACCCGGCGCGCGCTGCTGCTCGCCGGCGCCCTGGCCGCGAGCGCCGGCCACGCCGCGCCGACGCGGCTCGACCGCGAGCAGTCGCAGCGTTTCCGCGACTGGATGACGCTGCTGATCCATGCGCAGATCGAACGCGGCCCGACGCCGCGCTGGACGCACCGCGACTGCGCCGGCCTGGTGCGCTTCGCGGTCGCCGAATCGCTGCGCGAGCACGACCTGGCGTGGAAGCGCGCCAACGGCCTGCTCGGCACGCGCCTGCCGCCCGACCTCGAGGCCGGCAGCAGCCAGGGCCTGCGCCATGCGTGGCGCCGCGCCGACGGCACGCGCGATGCCTTCGTCGGCGCGCTCGAGCTGGTGCAGGAGAACACMCGCCCGGTCGCGCGCCAGCTGACGCAGGCGGTGGCCGGCGACCTGCTGTTCTACGACTTCGGCGACGAGCAGCACCTGATGGTCTGGATGGGCCGCTACATCGCGTACCACACCGGCCGCATCGAAGCCAACGACAACGGCCTGCGCGCAGTGCGCGCGGACCAGCTCCTCGGATGGAAGGACACGCGCTGGCGGCCTTCCGACGACAACCCCAACTTCTCGGGCGTCCATCGACTGGCGTTCCTCGCATGAAGCACCTGCACAAGATCTCCTGGCCCGCACTCGCTCTGGTGGCGCTGCTCGCGCTGCCGCCCGTGGCGCCAGCGGCACCGTCGTCACCGATGCCGTTGCCGAATGCCTGGGCACCGTTCTCCGGCGAGCCCTTCTTCCTGCTGTCGGACGCGACCTTCGGCAGCACCGAGCTCGCGAAGGTGCGGCTCGAGGTGAACTCGCCGCAGATGCTGGAGCAGGCCGGCGGCGTCGACGTGCTGGTCTACCGCATCCCGCAGCCGCTCGACTTCCTGCAACGCCAGAAGCACCTGCACCGCGTGCAGGTCGATGCGCGGCCGGCCGAGCCGGGCCTGTCGAACACGCTGACGCACCTGTGGGACAACTGGTCCGTCAAGTCGCGCCTCGCGTGGCAGAAGCTGTTCTCCAGCGACGCGCGCCAGGCCGTCACCGCGCAGGCGCCGCAGCTGAAGACGCCGAAGGAACTGACGAAGCCGTCCACCTTCGAGGAGCCGCCGCAGTTCAAGCCGATCGCCGGCCTCACGGTGATCGAGCGCTTCCGCTACCCGGTGCAGGCCGCCAGGCCGATCGAGCCGCCGAAGGACCTGAAGCTGGCCGGCAGCAGCAGCGAGTTCATCAACCCGTCGCAGGGCAACGTCTGGGTGCCGATCGGCAAGCGCGCGCCCGGCCTGTACCTGGTCGAGGCGATCGCCGGCCGGCACCGCGCGACGACGCTGCTGTTCGTCAGCGACACCGTCGCGCTGACCAAGGTGTCGGGCGAGCAGATGCTGGTGTGGGCCGCACAGCGCGGCAACGGTGCCGCGGTGCCGAAGACGCGCGTGGTGTGGACCGACGGCATCGGCGTGCTGAAGAGCGGCGCGGCCGATGCGCAGGGCCTGGTGCGGCTGGACCGCAAGGCGCCCGAGCAGACCTACGTGTTCGGCGAAGACCCGGCTGGCGGCGTCTTCATCTCCGAAAACTTCTACTACGACAGCGAGATCTACGCGGCCAAGGTCTACGCCGTCACCGACCGCCCGCTGTACCGCCCCGGTGACTGGGTGCAGGTGAAGGTGAGCGGCCGCGAGTTCCGGAGTGCCCGCGAATCGGTGAGCCTGAAGGACGGGCCGCTCGCGCTGCAGGCGCTCGACCCGGCCGGCCAGATGATCGCGACGCAGTCGCTGCGCTTCAGCGGCACGCAGGGGGCCGACACCCGCTTCGCGCTGCCCGACAACGCGGCCGCCGGCGGCTACGAGCTGCGCCTCGCTATGGGCGAGGACGTCTACACCGCGGCCTTCCGCGTTGCCGACTACCAGAAGCCGCATTTCGAGATCACGCTGCTGGCCGACAAGCCCGACTTCGCGACCGGCGACCGCATCGGCGGCAAGCTGCAGCTGAACTACCCGGACGGCAAGCCGGTGGCCCATGCCCGCGTCAGCCTGACGGCGCGCGCGCAGAAGCTGACGATGGTCGAGGGCGAGCTGGACTACAGCGGCCAGTTCCCGCTCAAGCTGACGCAGGACGAGCTGCAGACCGACGGCAGCGGCGTCGCGAGCTTCTCGCTGCCGCCGGCCACCGAGCCGAGCCGCTACCTGCTGACGGCGCTCGCGACCGACGGCGCGGCCTGGCGCGTGCGCGCCTCGAAGGAGATCCTGATCGAGCGCGGCAGCGGCTCGTACAAGCTGACGCCGGAACGCCAGTTCTCGACGCCCGGCGAGGCGGTGGCCTTCAAGGTCAGCGCCGGCGCGCAGGCCGCGGCCGACGGTGCGCGCCCGGCGCGCTGGGAGTGGCTGCGGCTCGAGAACCGCGCGAAGGAATCGGGCGCGATGCCGGCCGCGGCCGGCGATGCGCTGAGCCTGCGCTTCCCGCAGCCCGGCGCCTACACCGTGACGCTGCGCGACGACAAGGGCCGCATCGTCGCGGCCACCTCCCACTGGGTCAGCGGCGACGGCCTGAAGGCACCGGCCGGCAGCGTCACGATGGTGTTCAACCGCGCCGCCTACCGCGCCGGCGACACCGCCGAGCTGCTGCTCGGCTTTCCGGAGCCGGTCGACAACGCGCTGCTGACGCTGGAGCGCGACCGCGTCGAGGCGACGGCCGTGCTCGGCCAGCCGGCCGACTGGGTCAGGAGCGAGCGGCTGGGGCCCACGCAATGGAAGCTGACGCTGCCGGTGCGCGAGGCCATGAGCCCCAACATGACCGTCTCGGTCGCCTACGTGAAGAACGGCGACTACGTGTTCCAGAACCAGGGGCTGATGGTCGAGCAGCCGCGCGTCGCGGTCGGCGTGCGCACCGACAAGCCGGTCTACGCGCCGGGCGACACCGTCACCGTCGACATCGACACGCGCCTGAACGGCCAGCCGGTGGCGGCCGAGGTGGCGGTGGGCGTGGTCGACGAGATGATCTACGTGCTGCAACCGGAGATCGCACCGGCCATCGAGGATTTCTTCTACCACCCGCGGCGCAACAACGTGCGCACCAGCGCCAGCCTGTCCTTCATCGGCTACGACCTCGCGACCAGCAAGCTCGGCGTGCTGCCGTCGTCACGCCAGGTGAACCAGCGCGCGGTCAAGGTGCTGGAGCGTCCGCGGCGCGACAACGTCGACACGGCGGCCTGGGAGCCGCGGCTCGCGACCGATGCGGACGGCCATGCACGGTTCACGTTCCGCATGCCCGATTCGCTGACGCGCTGGCGCATCACCGCGCGGGCGATGCAGGCCGGCGGCGCGGTCGGCCAGCAGGTCGGCTGGGTGCGCTCGGACAAGCCGTTCTACGCCAAGTGGACCAGCCCCGACTGGCAGCGCGAGGGCGACCGCGCGCAGGCCTCGATCGCGCTGTTCAACCAGACCGGCAAGCCGGCGCGCATCGAATGGGAGGCGCGCGGGCCGGGCGTCGAGCGCAAGGACACGCTGAGCGTGCAGCCGGGCATCAACTTCATCGCGCTGCCGATCGCGGCGGATCGCATCGGTGCGGCCGGCGTCAGCCTGCTGCTGCGCCAGGACGGCCGCGTCGTCGACCAGCTCGACACCACGCTGCAGCGGCTGCCGGTGGCCTGGCGCGCCGCGCGCGAGCAGGCGCTCGACATCAGCAGCGGCAGCGCCGCGCTGAAGCTGCCGCCGGACGCGACCCGCGTGCGGGTGGCCTTCGCGCAGGATGCGGCGGCCGGTGCCTTCAACCGCTGGATGGAGGACCTGATCGACTTCCCGTACGGCTGCGTCGAGCAGACGGCCAGCCGCATGCTGCCGCTGTCGATCGCGCTGCAGTCGCTGTCGCCAGCGCAGCAGCCGCTCGCGCCGCAGTTGACGCAGCGGCTGTCGACGGCGCGGCTGTCGCTCGCGCAGATGGCCGGCCCGCAGGCGCGCTTCGGCTGGTGGGGTCGCGGCATGAGCGACGACGCCTTCCTGACCGCGTATGCCTACTACGCCGACTGGCGTGCGACGCAGGCGCTGCGCACCAGCCTGCCCGACGAGCACTGGCAGCGGCTGCTGGACGTGTATGCGAAGGAGGGCAGCGCGCTGCCGCGGATCCAGCGGGCACTGGTGCTGTCGTGGATGCAGGAGATGGGGTTGTCGGTGGGCGCGATGAATGCGAGCCTGATCGAGGAACTGGGCGCTCAGGCGGCCGCGCCCGTGCCGGCCTCGATGCGGGATGGCAGCTGGGTGATGACGGAGGGGCCCGCCGCCGGTTCGCGCGACATCGCGCTGGTGCTGGCGCTCGACACCGCGCTGCGGGCGAAAGGCTCGGTCACGGTCGACGAGCGCGCGGCGGGCGATGCGGCCGCCGCGCGACTCGGCGACTCGCCGTCGCCGTTCGTGCAGTCGCTGCTGATGGCGACGCGCCGCAGCGGCACCGAGAAGGCCGGCGAGCTGCTGGGCCAGGTGGGCGCCGACATGCCGACCTTCGATCGCGCGCAGACCTTGCTGTGGCTGCAGCGCGCGCTCGGCCGCAAGCCGGAGGCAGCCGCCGATGGCGTGACACTGGCCGCACCGTGGCAGCGCAGCATCAGCAGCAGCGGCGACGTCACGTGGACGCTGCCGGCCGGGGCCGCCCTGCCGGCGACGCTCGCGCTGCCGGCCGGTGCCAAGGCGGCCTGGGCCTACGTCAGCTACGAGAGCCGCGAGGCGCAGGCCCCGGCGCTGCCGGTCAGCATCAAGCGCACGCTGTGGCGCGTGGTGACGGAAGCGAAGCCGGCGGCGGCGTCGCAGCCGGCCGGGCAGCAAGCCTCGCCCGACAACGCCCGCATGAACGTCACGCTGGAACGGGTCGAGCCCGGCACGCCGCTGGACACCAACGCGCTGTACCTGGACCAGGTCACGCTCGGTGCGCCGAAGGCGATGCGCTGGGCGCTGCTCGAGGTGGCGCTGCCGCCCGGCGCCGCGGTGGAGGCCAGCACCTGGGGCCTGGACCTGAGCGGCCAGCCGCTGGAACGTGCGCGGCACGAGCCAACGCCGCAGGGCTATGCCGTGCCGGTCGAGAAGCTCGAGGCCGGCGGCTCGGTGACGCTGCGCCACCTGGTGCGCTTCGCGCAGCGCGGCCAGTTCAAGCTGCCGCCGTCGCGTGTGCACCGCATGTACCAGCCGGAGGCCAAGGGCGTCGACGAGAGCGGCGCCTGGTCCACCGTCGAGGTGCGCTGAGGTCGGCATGTTCATCCGCTTCCCGATCGCCATTGCCCTGTTCGCTGCCTGCAGCGTGCAGGCGGCGCCTGCCACCCGGCTGGCGTGGCTGCAAGGCGACCAGACGAGTGCGTTGCAGCGCAGCGGGGAGGGTGCGCAGCCGCTCGCTTCGCTGCCGCGCATGCCGCTCGGCAGCACCTGGAAGCTGTTCGTGCACGGCTACCTGGTGGCGCGCGGCGAGCAGGAGCCGGCCTACCGCTGCACGGCGGCGCAGCGGCCGCCCGACGATGACTACTGCTGCGACCCTGGCGCCTCCGTCGGGCGCGACGAGGCGCTCGCGCGTTCCTGCGGTCCGTATTTCGAACCGAAGCGGCTGGCGCTGTCGCCCGACGACTGGGCGCGCTTCTGGCGCGAGCAGCAGGCGCCGGCCTGGCTGCAGCGGCTGGACGCGATGCAGCCCGGCACCGAGGTCGCGCTGCCCGAGCTGCTGCAGGCGCTGCGCCATGTGCCGGCGGCGTCGCGCCTGGCGGCGCGGCAGGCGCTGCTGCCGTCGGCCACGCGCGATACCGCGGTGCTGGCAGCGCTCGGCGGTGGCCCGCGCTACAAGACCTGGTCGTGGCGCATCGATGGCGAGCGTGCCGGTGGTGCCGTCGGCTGGCTGGCCGACGGCACGCCGTTCTGGTTCGGCGCCGCCGGCACCAGCCGCACCGCATTGCAGTCACAGGCGGCGTGGATCGCGCGGCAGTGGTCGGCCCACGGGCTCGCCGCGCCGCGCGCCGACGCCGCCGCGCTGGCGGCGCAACCGTGCATCGACGTGCGCTTCTTCCAGCGCTACCCGATCCGCGCGGTGCTGCGGGCCGATGGCAGCGAGGCACCCGCCGGCCCGCTGAATGGCCGCCACCGCATCGCATTCCGCAACGGCACGCAGCTGCCGGTCGATGCGGTGCCGGCGCTGCAACTTCGCCTGGAACGCGACGGCCCGGTGATCGATGCCCGGCTGCCGCTGGAGGACTACGTCGCCCGCGTCGTCGACCGGGAAGGCCGCGCGACCGAGCTCGAAGCCGCCCGGGCGCTGGCCATCGCCGCGCGCACCTACGTGCTGCAGAACGCGCCGCAGGCCGAGGCCTGCCGGCAGATCGCCGACGACAGCCGCACGCAGCGCGTCAGCCCGAACCCGCCGAGCGAGGCGGCGCGCGCGGCGGCGGCCTTCACCGACGGCCTGGTGGTGGCCGGTGCCGTGGTGCGCTACCACCGCGACCAGGCCTCGCCCGGCGTGCTGTCGTGGCAGGCCGCGGTGACGGCGAGCCGCCGCGGCGACGGCTTCGAAACCATCCTCCGCAAGGCCTGGCCCGGCATGACGCTGGCCGGCGCACAGGTCGCCGCCGATTGCGAGGCGGTGCCGCAGGCGCACGACTGGCTGCTGCAGCGCCAGCAGCGCTGGCGCGAGCTGCTGCGCCGCGAGGCCGGCTACCAGCCGCTCGGCCCCGAGCTGCGCGTGTGCCAGCTCGCGATGGGCACGCCGCACTCCGACCAGCGGCGGCTGGAGATCCGCGTGCGCGAGTGGCTGAGCCGCGAAGGGCGCGTGACGCTGATCCACGAATACCTGCACCTCGCCTTCCGCGACCATCCGCGCGGCCAGGACGAGGCCTACATCGAACAACTGGCTCAACGACTGGCCGATTCATGAAGATGCTCATTCCCCTCGTGCTGGCCGCTTCGGCCACCGGTGCCGCGGCACAGGCCGTGATCGACGCGCCGACCTCCGGCTGGCGCAGTGCGCCGCCGCGCCAGCGCGACTTCGTGCAGGAAGTCCACTACCCGGCGGCCAGCGTCAACGTCAACGGCCGCTCGGCCACCGCGCTGATCCGCGGGCACATCGGCGCGGCCGCGAAGGCCCGTGCCGACGGGGCGCGCCAGCCGGCGCGGCTGGTGGTCGACGGGGTCGCGATGCCGCTGTCGACGGATGAAGACGGCGGCTTCGCGCGGCCCTGGTCGTTCGGCAGCGGCAGCCACGGCGTCGAGGTGCGCGCACCCGGCGGCGGGCCGGTCAAGCGCACGCAGTTCTACGAGGCGCAGGCCGGCCGCGTGCCGACGCGCCTGCGCGTCGTGCTGAGCTGGGACAGCGACAACACCGATCTCGACCTGCACGTCGTCTCGCCCGACGGCGAGCATGTGTTCTACGGCGCGCGCGTGGCCGGCAACGGCGGCGCGCTCGATGTCGACGTGACGACCGGCTTCGGCCCCGAGATCTTCGCGACGCCCAGCCCGGTGCGCGGCGCGTACCACGTGTTCGTCAACTACTACGGCGCCGGCGAGCGGCGCGACGTGATCACCACCGCGCAGGTTGCGATCGTCGAGGACGAAGGCACGCCGCGCGAGAAGCAGCAGGTGTTTCGCGTGCCGATGCGCAAGCCGGGCGAGCTGACGCTGGTGCATTCGTTCCTGGTGCCATGAAACGCAGGCTGCTTGCGGGGCTGGCCGCCGCGGCACTCGGCACCGCGATGGGCCCGGCCCATGCCGACCCGGAGGTGACGATGACGCACCCGCCCGGCGGCTGGACCTACAGCGGCATCTCCGACGACCCCGGCCGCGTCAGCTACGCCTACCCGAACAACCTGATCGAGCGCGGCGGCCAGCGCGGGCGCACGCTGATCGAGGGCCGGCTGAAGCAGGTCGGTAACGCGCGCGGCACGCCGACGATGGTGGTCAACGGCAATGCGATGCCGCTGTACACCGGCGATGACGGCCGCTTCGCGCGGCCGTATGCCTTCGGCCCCGGCTCGAACGGCATCGAGATCCGCGACGCCGAGGGCCACAGTCGCAAGCGCGTGCAGTTCTACGAGGCGAACCGGCTGAAGAGCCTCGCGAAGATCCGCATCATCCTGGCCTGGGACGACCCGCAGGCCGAGCTCGACCTGCACGTGATCACGCCGGACGGCCAGCACGCGTTCTTCGCGGCGCCGGTGCTCACCAACGGCGGCGGGCTCGATGTCGACAGCGTCGACGGTGCCGGGCCGGAGATGTTCTCGATGACCGCGCCGATGCCGGGCGTGTACCACGTGTACGTCAACTACTGGGGCAACTTCGGGCCGGGCGGCTACCACTTCGACGAGTCGACGCGCCAGCAGCCGGTGATCACCGCCCGCGTGACGCTGGTGTTCGACGAGAACACCGGCGCCGAGCGGCGCGAGACCTTCACGGTGCCGATGCGCAAGATCGGYGACCTGATGCTGGTGCGTTCGGTGCGGCGCGGCTGAGAGGCATCGAGAAGGCGATACTCCCCGCGCCATGCGCATCAAGCACGTCGAAGTCTTCAACGCCATCATGCTGACCGGCACCGTGAGCGGGGCCGCGCGCCTGCTGCACGTCACGCAGCCGGCCGTCACGCAGACGCTGCAGCATGCCGAGTTGCAACTCGGCTACGCGCTCTTCACGCGCCAGCGCAACCGGCTGGTGCCGACGCGCGAGGCGCAGGCGCTGTACCCCGAGGTGCAGCGGCTGGTCTCGCAGCTCGAATCGGTGCGGCGCCTGGCCGGCGCGCTGCGCGGCGGCCAGCAGGCGGCGCTGCGCATCCTGGTGGTGCCGTCGCTCGCGGTGCATGCGCTGCCGCAGGCGCTGGCGCTGTTCCGCCAACGCCATCCGTCGCTGCCGGTGGCGATCCGCACGCTGCACTCGCCGGAGATCGCACAGGCCATCGCGCTGCAGGAGGGCGATGTCGGCATCGTGTTCGGCCCCGGCCAGCATCCCGCGGTACAGCAGGTGCCGGTCGCGCAGGGGCGCATGGTGTGCGTGTCTGCGGCGCGCAGCGGCGACCGGCGCAGCACCGTCGAGCTGGCCGAGGTGCTGCGCAGCAGCTTCATCCGCATCGACGAGCGCGACCCGATCGGCGCGATGCTCGCCGAGCAATGCGCCCGCGAAGGCCTCGCCCCCGAAGGGGGCATCACCGTGCAGACGCACCACATCGCGATGACGCTCGCGGCGCAGGGCTTCGGGCCGGCGCTGATCGATTCGTTCACCGCCGCGGCGGCCGACGACACGCTGCAGGTGCGCACGCTGGTGCCCGAGGTGCCGGTCGTCATCAGCGCGCTGCTGCCGCAGGGCGAGCGTTCGCCGCAGCCGGTCGACGACCTGATCGACGCGTTCCGCCGCGTCGTCAGCCCGGCAGCCTGAACGGCGTCGCGTCGATCGACGGTGTGCGGTCCTGCATCAGCTGCGACAGCAGCCAAGCGCTGCCGCACGCGAGCGTCAGGCCGAGCGCGCCATGGCCGGTGTTCAGCCACAGCCCGCCGATGCGCGTCGGGCCGATCAGCGGGCGCGAACTCGGCGTCGACGGGCGCAGGCCGGCCCAGGGCTCGGGGTCGCCGGTCTGGAAGGCGCCGGGGAAGGTGTCGGTGGCAGCCTGCAGCATCGCCTGGATGCGGCGCGGATCGATGCGCAGATCGGCACCGCGCAGCTCGGCGAAGCCCGCGATGCGCACCCGCTCGCCCAGCCGCGCGTAGACCAGCTTGCGCGCCGCATCGGTCACGCTGACCTGCGGTGCCCGCGCGGCGTTCGCGACCTGCAGGCTGACGCTGTAGCCCTTGATCGGCTCGATCGGCAGCTGCACGCCGAGCGGCCGCAGCAGCGCGGCGGCGCCGGGGCCGGCCGAGACGACGAAGGCATCGGCCTCGATCTCGCGCTCGCGATCGGGTCGGCCGGCATCGACGCAGCGCAGCGCGTGCACGCGGCCATCGCGCTGCACGAAGCCCGCGACGCGCGTGTCCATGCGCCAGCGCGCACCGCTGGCCGTGGCCAGCGCCTGGCTCAGCTGCTGCGCATCGGTGACGGCCTCGTCGGGCGTCCAGATGCCGAAGGCGATCGGCGCGCGGTCGTGCGCGAGCKCGGGCTCCTGCCGCCGGCACGCCTCGGCGTCCAGCACGCGCTGCCGGCAGCCGAACCGGGCCTGCCAGGCGACCTGTCGCTGCGCCGCGTCGCGCTTGCCGGCATCGCGGTGGATCACCAGCTTGCCGGCGTGGCGCACCTGCACGCCGAGCGGCTGCTCAGCCGGCGCTTCGCGTTGCCAGCGCGCCAGCACGTCGCGGCTCAGGAACGACAGCCGCAGCAGCGCCTCGGTGGTCTGCTGCACGCGCGCCTGCGTGCAGGCGCGGATGAAGGCGGCCAGCCAGCACCAGTGCGACAGCTGCCAGCGCGGCTGCCACGACAGCGGGCTGTCGCGCGACAGCAGCCAGCCGGGCAACTGCCGCAGCGCGGCGGGTGTGGCGAGCGGCTCCACATAGCTGTAGCTGAGCTGCGCGCCGTTGGCGCGGCTGGCGCCCTGGCCGGGGCGGTCGGCGGCGTCGACCAAGGTCACCTGGAAGCCCTCGCGCGCGAGCGCCATCGCGGTCGCACTGCCGACCACGCCGGCGCCGATCACGCAGACGTGCTTCATGCCGCCAGCGCGCCGGTGGCTTCAGCTTCTCGCTGCGTGAGCGACCACGCGACGACGGCGCGCGCCAGCGCATCGGTCGCATCGATCACCGGCAGGCCGAGGCCCGCTTCGTCGAGCACCAGCGGCAGCTCGGTGCAGCCGAGCACCAGCGCGTCGGCGCCGCGCCGCCGCAGCGCCTGCGCGGCCTGCATCAATGCGTCGCGGCCGCGCGCCAGCTCGCCGGCCTTCACCGCGGCGATGCCCGGCATCACCAGCTCGACCATCTCGACCGCGGTCGGCAGCACCCACTGCACCGCACGCGGCTGGGGCCGGTTCAGGTACAGGCCCGAGGCGAGCGTCGCGTCGGTGGCGAGCAGCCCGAGGCGGGCGCCGGGCGCGCGGCGGGCGGCCTCGGCCAGCGCCGCATCGGCGAGGTGCAGCATCGGCAGGCCGAGCGCCGCCTGCAAGTCGTCGAACCACAGGTGCGCGGTGTTGCAGGGCAGCACCAGCAGCCCGACGCCGGCCGCCGCCAGCCGCTCGCCGCAGGCCAGCAGCGCAGGCAGCGGCGATTCGCCGTCGCCGCGAAAGGCTGCTGTGCGGTCGGGCACCTGCGGAATGCTGCTGACCATCATCGGCACATGGTCCTGGTCGCGGCGGGCCGGCGTCGCGGCCAGCACCTTGTGCAGGAAGTCGAGCGTCGCGAGCGGCCCCATGCCGCCCAGCACGCCGACCAGCCCCGCGCTGCGCGGCGTGCGCGCTGCGTCGTTCATGGCCGTGTTCAGGTGGCCGGCTTGTCGCTCAGCGCCTTCAGGTTGTCGCGCAGCTCCTGGCTCATCGGCGCCTGCAGGTTGATGCCCTTCGGCGGAATCGGCGACTGGAACCACTTCTTGTAGAGCGCCTCGAACTCGCCGCTCTGGATCAGCGCGGCGATCGTGTCGTCGACCAGCTTCTTGAAGGCCGGATCCTCGCGCCGCACCATGATGGCGTACGGCTCGACCTGGATCGCCTCGCCCACCACCGCCAGCTCGGCCGGGTTGGCGGCGCTCGCCTTCAGGCCGTACAGCAGGATGTCGTCCATGCCGAACGCGACCGCGCGGCCGGTCTGCACCATCAGCGCCGACTCGGCATGGTCCTTCGCGCCGAGCAGCTCGATGCCGAGCTTCTTCTCCTCGTTGAGATTGCGCAGGATCTTGTAGTTGGTGGTGCCGGTGGTCGACACGACGGGCTTGCCGGCCAGGTCGGCGAGCGACTTCACCGGCGTGCCGGCCTTCACGAGGAAGCGGGTGCCGGTGTAGAAGTAGTTGGTCGCGAAGGCGACCTGCTTGCCGCGCTCGCTGTTGTTGGTGGTGGAACCGCACTCGATGTCGATCGTGCCGTTCTGCAGCAGCGGGATGCGGTTGGCCGAGGTGACGGCCTGCAGCTGCACCTTCAGGTCGGCGCGGCCGGTGGATTTCTTCACCGCCTCGACCACCTTGTTGCAGATGTCGGCGCCGAAGCCGACCGGCTGCGCCTTGTCGTCGAGGTACGAGAACGGGATCGACGATTCGCGGTACGCGACGCCGATCACGCCGCTCTGCTTGACCTTCTCGAGCGTGGTCTCGGCCTGTGCGAGCAGCGGCAGGCCACATGACATCGACAGGGCCAGCAGCGAAAGTGCACGAACGGATTTCAGCGACATGGGGTCATCCTCGGACTGCGGTTGCGGTGCCGGGATGCTAGCCAGCTTCGTGCCCGGCCGGGCATCGGTTCTTGCCCTCAGCCCATCAGCCTGGCTTATGGATTCAACGCTCGACCTGCACGCCTTTCCAGAACGCGACCCGGCCCTTGATCTGCGCGGCGGCCTCGCTCGGTTGCGGGTAATACCAGACCGCATCCGGGTTCGCCTCGCCGTTCACCAGCAGGCTGTAGTAGTGCGCCTGCCCCTTCCACGGGCAGCTGGTGCGGTGGTTGCTGAAGCTGACGTATTCGCGCTTCAGGCTGCTCTCGGGGAAGTAGTGGTTACCCTCGACGACCACCGTGTCGTCGCTCTCGGCGATGGTCACGCCCTTCCAGACTGCCTTCATTGCGTTCCTTTCATGTCGCTGGTGTCGATCGATGGTAGCGGGGCCCGCCCGCACCCCCGTGATTGAAGGAAAAGCCCGCTGTTGCGCCAAGGCCGTTTGGGCTTATCGTGGGCACGGCCGCTCGATCGGCTCGCCCGGGGAGAACGAGACAGCCCCACACGAGGTCGTTGAACAACATGCTCACGGCGCAGGCCCGTTTTCGACGCCGCAGCCTGGCCTGGATCGGCTGGGTCCTGCCGGCGTTGGGATTGCTGGTGATCGTTTTCATGTGGGCCTACGTGCTGCACAGCCTGGAGGCCGAGCGCGACCGGGTGGTTGCCGATTCGTATGCCAGGGCGCGCAGCCTGAACCGGGCCTTCGAGGCCTACACCGAGCGTGCGCTGACCCATGTCGATCAGGTCAGCGCCTTCGTGGCCTACAACGTCGAGCAGCGCGGGCGCGATGTCGACCTGCCCGGCCTGCTGAGCCAGGGGCTGGCCCGCCAGCCCGGCCTGCTCGCGCTGTACCTGACGGACGCGCGCGGCGAGGTGATCGCGTCGACCGGCGACGGCGTCGGGGCGAGCCTGGCCGGGCGCGAGGATTTCCAGGTGCATGCCGAGGGCCGCGAACCCGGGCTGCACATCGGCAAGCCGCAGGGCGGCGGGACCGGCTCGCCCTGGACGATCCAGCTGAGCCGGCGCCTGCAGACCCGGCAGGGCGACTTTGCCGGCGTCGTCGTGGTGTCGGCCGATCCGTCGTACTTCACGCGCTTCTACGACGAGCAGCAGCACGGCCGGCTCGGCCTCATCACCTTTCTCGGGCTCGACCGGACGGTGCGTGCGCGTCGCTCCGGCGACCGGCTGTGGTACGGCGACGCGGCCGGCAGCAGCACGCTGCTGGCCGCGCTGCAACAGTCCCCCGAGGGAACGTACAGCGGAGCGAGCCGGCTCGACGGCGTGCCTCGCCTGCTGGCGTACAAGCGGCTGGCCGACCGGCCGTTCGTCGTGGTCACCGGGCTGGCGGTGTCCGAGGTGATGGCCGGGCATGAAGCGCGCCGCCGCGCGGAACTCGGCACCCTGGCGGCGGTGACGCTCGTGCTGCTGCTCGCGTTCGGCGGGCTGAGCGTGCTGGTGCAGCGGCTGCGGCGCAGCGAGGTGCAGCGCCACATCGCCGACCGGCGGCTGCGCGAGGTGACCGACAACCTGCCGGCGCTGGTCGCCTACATCGACACCGCGCAACGCTTTCAGTTCTGCAACGCGACCTTCCAGGCCTGGCTGCACCTCGACCCGGCGGCCCAGGTCGGCCGGCCGATGGCCGAGGTGCTCGGCCCGGCGCTGTACGAGGCGCGGCGCGCGGCGGTGGAGCAGGCACTGGCCGGCGAGCGCGTCGAGTTCGACGTCGAGACGCCGGTGAACGGCGAGATGCGCTGCCTGCACAACGTCTACATCCCCGACCGGGCCCGCGACGGGCGCGTGCGCGGGCTGTATGCGCTCAGCAGCGACGTGTCGGCGCAGAAGGCGGTGGAGCGGCAGCTGGCGGCGCTGGCCCGCGTCGACGCGCTGACCGGCCTGCCGAACCGCCACGCGCTGAACGAGCGGCTGCACGAGGCGCTGGCGCGTGCCGAGCGCAGCGGCGACCTGCTGGCGCTGATGTTCCTCGACGTGGACCGCTTCAAGGACATCAACGACCGGTTCGGCCACGGCACCGGCGACCGCGTGCTGAAGGAGTTCGCCGAGCGGCTGCGCGGCAGCGTGCGGGCGACCGACACCGTCGCGCGGCTGGCCGGCGACGAGTTCGTCATCGTGCTCGAAGGCCTGGGCACCGATGTGGAGCCGACCGCGGTGGCGCAGAAGATCGTCGCGCAGATGAACCGGCCGTTCGAGGTCGACGGCCACACGCTGCTGGTGACGACGAGCATCGGCGTCGCGTTCCACCGGCACGGCAACCTCGATCCGGCCGCGCTGCTGGCGCGCGCGGACGGGGCGCTCTATGCGGCGAAGACCGCCGGGCGGAACACGTTTCAGCTTTCCCTGCTGTAGCGGGCCGCCGCCTTCGCCAGCCGCGACGCGATCACCGCCGCGAGCGCCTTGTCGCCGGTCACGACGACGCTGTCGCCGTGGCGCAGGATGTCCATCGTCAGCTCGGTCGGGTCGCTGTACGGCACCTGCAGCTCGTAGCGGCCGTCGTCCAGCCAGCGCGCCTTCTGCTGCGGATGCCATTCCTCGTTGGCCACCCATTGCGCCGCATCGGCCTGGAACACCAGCGTCGCCCACTTCAGCGCGCTGCCGGCGCCGCTGTAGATGCCGTAGCCGGCGTCGAGCGCGGCCTCGAGGTCCTTCACCGCGACGTGGCGGGCGCGGCTGTCGAGCGGCCGCGCCTCCTGCACCGCGTCGAGCGCGAAGCGGCGCAGGCCGTCGCTCGCATGGCACCACGCGTCGAGGTACCAGGTGTTGCGGTAGTTCACCAGCCGCTGCGGCGAGACCTCGCGCTCGCTGGTGCTGCGGTCGGTGCGCTTGAAGTAGCGCAGCCAGATGCGCTTGCGCTGCACCAGCGCGCTGCCCAGCAGCTCGAAATGGCGGCTCGGCGTGCGGCGGCGCGCGGTGGCGATCATCTTCACGCGCCGCATCAGCTCGCGCGCCTCGCTCTCGTCGGCGCCGAGCATGCCCTGCAGCTTGTCGACCATCGGCTGCAGGTGGCGCGACAGCACGCCGTCGTCGTCCAGCCCGGCCATCAGCTGGTGCATCGTCAGCAGCGCGTGGATCTCCTTCTCGCTGAACCAGACGCCCGGCAGCTCGTGGCGGGCGCCGGGCAGCGCATGGTCGTCGCCGTGCTCGAAGCGATAGCCGTTCTCGAAACGGTCGTAGACGATGGGCGCGCTGAGGCGGTCGCGCAGGTACTGCAGGTCGCGCTTCAGCGTGGCCGRGGAGATGTCCAGCTCGTCGCGCAGCGCGTCGAAGCTGACGCAGCCGCGGCTGCGCAGCAGCAGTTCGATCTTGTAGAAGCGTTCGGTCCGGTCCATGTCGGTCCAGGTTGCTATCAGGCGGGTAGCTCACCAGATGAGCCAGCCGCGCAAGCATACCTGGATGTCTTTTCGGTGCCACGTGCACCAGTGGCTCATCTGGTGAGCTACCCGGCCGAAATACTTCGCTCCATCGCTGCTTCATGCGGCGGACCACCACGGAGCCGAACGATGACCCCCACCTTGCCGATTCCTATGCCGACCCCCGATCAGCCGACCCCCGCGCAGCCGACCCAGGTCCTGCCGAACAGCCTGACCGCGCACGAACACATCGGCTTCGAGCTGGGCTGGGACTATGCCCACTACGCCGTCACGCCGCCGGCACCGTATGCCAACGAGCCGTCACCGCTGCGCCATGGCTGGCTGTCCGGCCAGGCCGCCTTCGGCCCGCGCACGCTGCCGGCGACGCCGCATGTGCGCAAGTGGCTGCAGCTGCGCCTGCATGCCTGGCTGCGCGGCCGCAGCGTCGAGCTGGTGCAGGTGACGCCGCACTACCTGCAGCAGATCGACGTGAGCCACTGCCCGGTCACGCGGCTGGCGCTGTCGTCCGACACCGCCGAGGGCACCGATTCGACGCTCGCGTCGATCGACCGCGTGCGCAGCGACGCCGGCTATGCCGCCGGCAACCTGGCGGTGATGAGCACCAAGGCCAACCACGCGAAGGCGGCGCACGGCTATCGCGATGCGCTGCAGTTCGTCAAGCTGATCGAAGGCGGCCCGCTCGGCGGGCTGAACGGGTTGACGGCCGAGCAGTGGTCGCGGGTCGCGGTGCTGTGCAGCTTCGTCGAGCCGCTGACGCATGAAGAGGCGAGCGCGTTGCCGCTGCTGGTGCTGCCGCCGAACCGGCTGCGCCTGTTCAACCCGGTGCAGGCGCTGCAGGCCTTCATCAGCCAGCAGCTCACCGTGCCGGGCTGGAGCCACCGCATGACGCGCCTCGAAGACATGCTGCCGGGCAAGCTGCTGCGGCGCGCGTTCCAGACCTTCTTCCATGCGCTGCTGCCGCGCGTGCTCGAAGCCGGCCGCAACAGCACGCCGCAGGCGCTGCGCTGGGCCATCGAAGACGCCTGGCGCCAGCCGCTGGTGCAGCAACGCTGGACGATCTTCGCGCGCCAGCTCACCGCCGCGCAGTGCGAGGCGCTGGTGCAGCGCGCCAGCGCCCGCCAGCTCGGCACGGTGCGCATCGAATGCGTCAGCGACGAGCAGGCCACCGACGGCTGGGACATCGATTCGCGCGGCTACGTGCCGCATGCGGTGCTGATGCGCCGCAGCGCCGGCGTGCCGCGCCGCCTGCGGCCCGATGCCTTCCCGCCGGCCGCCGCCGAACCGCGCCAAGCGAGCCTGCCGCTGCAATGAACCAGGCTGGGCCGCGCCACGATCACCGGGGAGGAAGAGGAGAGCCGCAGGGAGGGGCGGGAAGGGAGTGGCCGTGCCGTGGGCATGGCCTTACAGTGCCGGGCACGGCAATCCTGTGGCCATGCGCTGATGAAATCCCTTCCGCTCCTCCCACGCCGCCACCTGGTCGAGCTCGCTGCCGCGATGCTGGTCTACGCGCTGGTGCTGTGCGCCTCGATCTTCCTGCTGAAGACCGGTTACTTCGACGGCACGGCCGCCGTGCTGGTCGCGTTGCTGCCGGCGCTGCCGTGCCTGGCCGCCGGCTGGGCCGTGCTGCGGCAGTTGCGCCGGCTCGACGAGCCCGCGCTGCGCGTGCAGCTCGAGGCGCTCGGCTTCGCGTTCTTCGGCACCGCGTTGCTGAGCTTCGGCTACGGCTTCCTCGAAGGGCTGGGCTGGCCGCGGCTGTCGATGTTCGCGGTGTGGCCGGTGATGGCCGTGCTGTGGGGCGTCGGCGGGTGGCTGGCCAGGCGACGGTCTCCCTAGAAATTAAATCAATCGTTTGATTTATTTAGGATAGAGTGCCGGGCCATGTCGGCCCACCCCCGCGAAACCACCCGGGACACCGCGCGCGCGCCGCGCAGCGACGGCGAGCAGTCGCGCATGCGCCTGCTGCTGGCGGGGTTGCGGCTGTTCGCGGAGCACGGCTACAACAAGACCTCCACGCGCGAGATCGCCGAGGCGGCGCAGGTCAACATCGCCGCCATCAGCTACTACTTCGGCGACAAGGCCGGGCTGTACCGTGCGGTGTTCGCCGGCCCGCTGAGCACGCCGGCCGACGACATCGCCCGCTACGCCGACCCGGCGATGACGCTGCCCGAGGCGCTGCACGGCCTGTACGCCGGCTTCATCGAGCCGCTGAAGCACGGCGACATGACGCAGCAGTGCATGCGCCTGCACGTGCGCGAGATGCTGGAGCCCACCGGCGTGTGGCAGGACGAGATCGTCAACGGCATCAAGCCGCGCCACGAGGCGCTGGTCGCGCTGCTGGCGCGCCACCTCGGGCTGCGGCGTGTCGACGACGAGCTGCACCGGCTGGCGATGTGCATCGCGGCGCTGGGCGTGCACCTGCAGATCGCGCAGGACGTCACCGACGCGCTGGCGCCGCGCCTGAACAGCCAGCCCCGCGCGCTCGACCTGTGGTCCGAGCGCCTGGTCATGTATGCGCTGGCGATGGTCGATGCCGAAGCCCGTCGCCGCGCCCTGAAGAAAGAGGACAGGAAATGACGACACCGATCCGCACCGTGCTCGCCGCCGTGGCCGCCCTCGCGGGCCTGACCGCCTGCGCCAGCGCGTCGCCACCGCCTGCCGTCGAGCCGGCCCAGGTGCCGGCGCAGTGGCATGCACCGTTGCCGCACAACGGCAGCGTCGCCGACCTGGCGCGCTGGTGGCAGCAGTTCGACGACCCGGTGCTGGCGCAGCTGGTCGATGCCGCGCAGGCCGTCAGCCCGACGCTCGCATCGGCGCGCTCGCGCCTGCTGCAGTCGCAGGCCACGCGCACCGGCGCTGGCGCGGCCCTGCTGCCGACGCTCGACGCCACCGCCAGCGCGACGCGCGGCCGCACCGATTTCGTCACGCCGCTCGCCACCACCAGTTCGGCCGGTCTGCAGACCGCCTGGGAGATCGACGTGTTCGGCGCCGGCCGGGCGGGCCGCGATGCGGCGCAGTACCGCCTCGAAGGGGCCGAGGCCTCGTGGCACGACGCCCGCGTGTCGGTGGCCGCCGAGACGGCGAGCGCGTACCTGGCCCTGCGCGCCTGCGAGGCGCAGCTGGTGCAGACCGAGACCGATGCCACCTCGCGCGCCGAGACGGCCCGCCTCACCGGCCTCAGCGCGAAGGCCGGTTTCGAGCCGCCGGCCACCGCCGCGCTGTCGCGCGCCAGCGCCGCGCAAGGTGCCAGCCTGCTGACCGCGCAGCGCGCGCAGTGCGACATCGCCGTCAAGAGCCTGGTCGCGCTGACCGCGATCGACGAAACCGCGTTGCGTGCGCAGCTCGCCGCCGGCAGCGCCCGCATCCCGCAGCCGGCCGAACTGGCCATCGCCAGCGTGCCGGCCGAGGTGCTGAACCAGCGGCCCGACGTGTTCAACGCGGCCCGCGAGCTGAGCGCGGCCAGTGCCGACGTGTCGCAGGCGCGGGCCAAGCGGCTGCCGCGCATCACGCTGGCCGGTTCGATCTCGCGCGCCCGCGTCGACATGGGCGACACCACGCAGAGCGGCACGGTCTGGTCGGTCGGGCCGATCGCGGTGACGCTGCCGATCTTCGATGCCGGCCTGCGCCGCGCCAACGTCGATGCGGCGCGCGCCCGCTACGACGAGGCGGCGTCGCTGTACCGCGCGAAGCTGCGCACGGCGGTGCAGGAAGTCGAGCAGGCGCTGGTGCAGCTTGACAGCACCGCGGCGCGCAACGAGAACGCCCGCATCGCCGACGAAGGCTTCGAGCAGTCCTTCCGCGCCACCGAGGCGCGCTTCAAGGGCGGCCTCGCCAGCCTGTTCGAGCTGGAAGACGCGCGCCGCAGCGCGGTGCAGGCGCACGGCACGCTGATCGACCTGCAGCGCGAGCGCGTCGCCGCGTGGATCACGCTGTACCGCGCGCTCGGCGGCGGCTGGCGCACCGGCACGCCGGTGGCCGATGCTTCGCAAGACGCCGGCCCCACGAAGGCCACCCCCTGAACATCCCGACGACCCACAGCTCACGCCCACCATGACCCAACGACTGAAGCCCCTGCTGCTGTCCCTGGCCGCTGCCGGCCTGCTCGCCACGTTGGTCGTCTTCGCGACGAGCACGGTGAAGGCCGCCGACGAGAAAAAGCCTGCTGCCGCCAAGCCCGCGCTGACGGTCACCGTGACGCAGCTGCAGCCGGCCAGCCTGCCGGTGCTGCTGGCCGCCAACGGCAGCATCGCCGCCTGGCAGGAGGCGATCGTCGGCACCGAGGCGAACGGCCTGCGCCTGGCCGACGTGAGGGTGAACGTCGGCGACGTGGTCAAGCGCGGCCAGGTGCTCGCGACCTTCGCGCCCGACACCGTCAACGCCGACCTGGCGCAGACCCGCGCCGCGGTCGCCGAGGCCGAGGCCAACGCCGCCGAGGCGGCCGCCAACGCGCAGCGCGCCCGCGACCTGCAGCCCACCGGCGCCCTCAGCGCGCAGCAGACCAACCAGTACCTGACCGCAGAGCGCACCGCGCAGGCGCGGCTCGAGGCCCAGCGCGCCGCTGCCAAGGTGCAGCAGCTGCGCCTGCAGCAGACCCAGGTGCTGGCGCCCGACCACGGCGTGATCTCGGCGCGCAGCGCCACCGTCGGCGCGGTGCTGCCGGCCGGGCAGGAGCTGTTCCGCCTGATCCGCGGCGGCCGGCTCGAATGGCGCGCCGAGGTGCCGTCGTCCGAGATCGCCCCGCTGAAGCCGGGCATGGCGGTGCGCGTGCAGCCGGCCGGCGGCGAAGCCATCACCGGCAAGCTGCGCATCGTCGCGCCGACGGTGGATGCGCAGACCCGCAACGGCCTCGTCTACGTCGACCTGCCGGCCGGCAGCGGCGCCGCGAAGGCCGGCATGTTCGCGCGCGGCGAGTTCGAGATCGGCGCGCAGCAGGGCATGACGCTGCCGCAGAGCGCGGTGCTGCTGCGCGAGGGCTTCAGCTACGTGCTGCGCGTCGGTGCCGACAACAAGGTGACGCTCGTGAAGGTGAAGGTCGGCCAGCGCGTCGGCGAGCGCATCCAGATCCTCGGCGGCGTGCAGCCGGCCGATCGCGTGGTCGCCACAGGCGGTGGGTTCCTCGGCGACGGCGACATGGTGCGCGTGGTCGACGCACTGCCGGTGCCGGCCGCCGCCTCCGCGGCCGCTGCGGCGGCAGCGCGCTGAGCCTGAACACCGAGCGCCTCACAAGGACGACCCCCCATGAACATCAACGTCTCCGCCTGGTCGATCCGCAACCCGATCCCCGCGGTGCTGCTCTTCATCCTGTTGACCCTGCTCGGGCTCTACAGCTTCAAGAGCATGAAGATCCAGAACTTTCCGGACATCGAGCTGCCGACCGTCACGATCTCGGCTGCGCTGCCGGGCGCGTCGCCGTCGCAGCTCGAGACCGACGTCGCGCGCAAGATCGAGGACTCGGTCGCGACGCTGCAGGGCCTGAAGCACGTCTACACCTCGGTGACCGACGGCCTGGTCACGATCACCGGCGAGTTCCGCCTCGAGAAGCCGGTGCAGGAGGCGGTCGACGACATGCGGGCCGCCGTCTCGCGGGTGCGCGCCGACCTGCCGGCCGACCTGCGCGACCCGGTGGTCACGAAGATGGAGCTGTCGGGCTCGCCGATCCTGACCTACACCGTGGCGTCGGACCGGCTCGATGAAGAGTCGCTGTCGTGGTTCGTCGACAACACGGTCGGCAAGCAGATGCTCAGCGTGCGCGGCGTCGGCGCGGTGGCGCGGGTCGGCGGGGTGACGCGAGAGGTGCGCGTCGAGCTCGACGCGGCCCGGCTGCTGGCGCTGAACGCGACCGCGGCCGATGTCTCGCGCCAGCTGCGCATGATCCAGCAGGAGGCCTCGGGCGGGCGCACCGATGTCGGCGGCGCCGAGCAGTCGGTGCGCACCATCGCGACGGTGCGTTCGGCTGAAGAGCTGGCCAGGATGGAGATCTCGCTGGCCGACGGCCGGCGGCTGCGGCTGGAGCAGGTTGCGCGCGTCGCCGACACGGTGGCCGAGCAGCGCTCGACGGCGCTGCTGAACGGCAAGGCCGTGGTCGGTTTCGAGATCACCCGCACGCGCGGCGCCGGCGAGACCGAGGTGGCGGCCGGCGTGCGCGCCGAGATCGAGGCGATGAAGGCGGCGCACCCGGAGGTGAAGTTCGAGGAGGCCTTCAACTTCGTCGACAACGTGCAGGAGGACTTCGACAGCTCGATGGCGATGCTGTACGAAGGCGCGGCACTGGCGGTGCTGGTGGTGTGGCTGTTCCTGCGCAACTGGCGCGCGACGCTGGTGTCGGCGCTCGCGCTGCCGCTGTCGGTGATCCCGGCCTTCGCGTTCATGGCGCTGGGCGGCTTCACGCTGAACGGCGTGACGCTGCTGTCGCTGTCGCTGGTGGTCGGCATCCTGGTCGACGATGCGATCGTCGAGATCGAGAACATCATGCGCCACCTGCGCATGGGCAAGACGCCGCTGCAGGCGGCGATGGAGGCGGCCGACGAGATCGGCCTCGCGGTGATCGCGACCACCTTCACGCTGATCGCAGTGTTCCTGCCGACCGCCTTCATGAGCGGCGTGGTCGGCCGCTTCTTCGTGCAGTTCGGCTGGACGGCGGCGATCGCGGTGTTCATGTCGCTGGTGGTCGCGCGCATGCTGACGCCGATGATGGCCGCCTACCTGCTGAAGCCGCCGAAGGGCGAGCACAAGGAAGGCCGCTGGATCGAGATCTACATGCGCTGGGTGACGGCTGCGCTGCACCACCGCGTGATCACGACGATCGCGGTCGTCGTGTTCTTCGTCGGCTCGTTCTTCCTGGCCGGCATCCTCGAGAAGGGCTTCATCCCGCCGGACGACCTGTCGAAGACGCAGGTCTCGATCTCGCTGCCGCCGGGCGCCACCTTCGCGCAGACGCTGGCGGTGGCCGAGCAGGCGCGCGAGATCGTGCAGAAGAACGAGTACGTGAAGCTGGTCTACACCGCGGTCGGCGGCGGCAACACCGGCGCCGACCCGTTCGCCGGCGCCGGCGCGGCCGAGGTGCGCAAGGCCTCGCTCAGCATCAACCTGACCGAGCGCGGCCACCGGCCGAAGAAGCAGGTGATCGAGCAGCAACTGCGCGATGCGCTGGCGGCGCTGCCGGGTGCACGGGTCGCGGTCGGCTTCGGCGGTTCGGGCGAGAAGTACGTCGTGGTGCTGGCCGGCGAGGACGGCGACGTGCTGCTCGAGCATTCGAAGCAGGTCGAGCGCGAGCTGCGCGGCATCGGCGGCATCGGCGCGGTCACGTCCACATCCAGCCTGGTGCGCCCGGAGCTGATCGTGCGGCCCGATTTCGCGCGCGCGGCCGACCTCGGCGTCACGTCGGCGGCGATCGCCGACACGCTGCGCATCGCGACCGCCGGCGACTACGACCAGAGCCTGCCGAAGCTGAACCTGTCGCAGCGCCAGGTGCCGATCGTCGTCAAGCTGACGGCCGGTGCGCGCACCGACCTCGAGCTGCTGTCGCGGCTGGCGGTGCCGGGCGCGAAGGGGCCGGTGATGCTCGCGAACGTCGCGACGCTGTCGATCGACAGCGGGCCGGCGCAGATCGCGCGCTTCGACCGCAAGCGCAACATCAACTTCGAGATCGAGCTGAACGGCCAGTCGCTGGAGCATGTGCAGACCACCGCCGAGGCGCTGCCCAGCCTGCGCAACCTGCCGGCCGGCGTCACGCTGGCGGGGGTCGGCGATGCCGAGGCGATGCAGGAGCTGTTCGCCGGCTTCGGCCTCGCGATGCTGACCGGCGTGCTGTGCATCTACATCGTGCTGGTGCTACTGTTCCACGATTTCGTGCAGCCGGTGACGATCCTCGCGGCGCTGGTGCTGTCGGTGCCGGGCGCGTTCCTCGCGCTGTTCGTCACGCACACCGCGCTGTCGATGCCGTCGATGATCGGGCTGATCATGCTGATGGGCATCGCGACGAAGAACTCGATCCTGCTGGTCGAGTACGCGGTCATGGCGCGCCGCGAGCATGGGCTGTCGCGCTGGGATGCGGTGCTCGACGCGTGCCACAAGCGGGCCCGGCCGATCGTGATGACGACCATCGCGATGGGCGCCGGCATGCTGCCGATCGCGCTCGGCATCGGCGTCGATTCGAGCTTCCGCGCGCCGATGGCCATCGTCGTGATCGGCGGGCTGATCACGTCGACCTTCCTGAGCCTGCTGGTGATCCCGGTGCTGTTCACCTTCGTCGACGACGTGGTGCAGTGGGTGTCGCGCAAGGTGCGCCGGCACCATCCGACGGACGACGCGCCGGTCGGCGTGGCGAAGCAGCCGCAGTAGCCCTTCGGGGCCGGCCTGACACGCCGGCCCGGTACACTGCGCCTCCCATGGTCTCCCGCACCCTCGTCCTCGTCGTGACGCTCTTCCTGCTGGCAGCCGGCCTGATGGCCCGCCCGCAGGCGAGCGAGATGCCGTCGGTGCAGGCCGTGATGGCCATCGTCGACGACGGCGTCGCGCAGGAGCGTGAGCCCGACGACCGCATCCAGTCGGCCGGCGAAACCGTCGCCGACGTGCAGGACCTGCTGACCGGCGTCCTGCCGGTGCCGGACCCCGGCTTCTCGCTGGCCCGTCCGTCGCTGCACGCAGGACCCGACCGGCCCGCTCCGTGGCTGGACGGCCTGCGCCGCCCCCCGAAGGCCGCCGCACTGCGCGCCTGACTGCCCGGCCGCGGCCCGCCCGCGGCCCCCGGCTGCGTCCCGACCCTCGCTTTTTTTGCCCCGTGCGTTCGCGGCATGCCATCCTGGCGGCCCCGCGAACCACCACTGCCACGCCATGGAATTCCTTCTCGACCCCAATCTCTGGATCGCCTTCGCGATGCTGACCGCCCTGGAAATCGTCCTCGGCGTCGACAACATCATCTTCATCTCCATCCTGGTCGGCCGGCTGCCGGTGCACCTGCGCGACAAGGCGCGCCGGCTCGGCCTCGGCTTCGCGATGGTCTCGCGGCTGCTGCTGCTGTTCTCGCTGAGCTGGGTGATGGGCCTGACGGCCGACCTGTTCACCGTGCTCGGCCAGGGCATCAGCGGACGCGACCTGGTGCTGCTGTTCGGCGGCCTGTTCCTGCTGTGGAAGGCATCGCACGAGATCTTCGTCGAGGTCGAGGCGCAGGAGCAGCACGGCCCGGCACCGGTCACCGACGAGGCCGCGCTGAAGGCGGCCGGCCAGCGGATGTTCTGGGGCGTGATCGGCCAGATCGCGGTGATCGACATCGTGTTCTCGCTCGACTCGGTGATCACCGCGGTCGGGATGGTCGACCAGATTGGCGTGATGGTCGCGGCGGTGGTCGCGTCGGTCGGCGTGATGCTGGTGGCGGCCAAGCCGATCGGCGAGTTCGTCGACCGGCATCCGTCGGTCAAGGTGCTGGCGCTGGCCTTCCTCGTGATGGTCGGCATGGCGCTGACGGCCGAGGCCTTCGACGCGCACGTGCCCAAGGGCTACATCTATGCCGCGATGGCGTTCTCGCTCGCGGTCGAGGCGCTCAACATCCGCGCGCGCGCCAAGCGCCGCGCGAACGCTCCTGCCTCTACGACACCCACGAACTGAAGGAATCCGTCATGAATCCCCTGTCCCAAGTTTCAACCACCGGCTACGCCGGCGAATTCACCTCGGTCGAGCAGCGCAACAAGGTGCTGCGCAACACCTACTGGCTGCTCGCGCTGTCGATGGTGCCGACCGTGCTCGGCGCCTGGATCGGCGTGTCGACCGGCCTGGCGCGCGCGATGACGCCGGGCGTCAGCCTGGTGGTCTTCCTGGTCGGCTCGTTCGGCCTGATGTTCGCGATCGAGAAGACGAAGAATTCGGCGGCCGGCGTGCCGGTGCTGCTCGCGTTCACGTTCTTCATGGGGCTGATGCTGTCGCGCCTGGTCGGTGYGGTGCTGGGCCTGTCGAATGGCGCGAGCCTGATCATGACGGCCTTCGCCGGCACCGGCGTGGTCTTCCTCGGCATGGCGACGCTGTCGTCGGTGATCAAGCGCGACCTGTCGTCGATGGGCAAGTTCCTGTTCATCGGCATGATCCTGCTGCTGGTCGCCGGCATCGCGAACTTCTTCATCCAGTCGGGCGCGCTGATGATCACGCTGTCGGTGCTGGCGATCGGCATTTTCTCGGCCTTCATCCTGTACGACCTGAAGCGCGTGCAGGACGGGCATGAGACCAACTACATCACCGCGACGCTGGGCGTCTACCTGAGCGTCTACAACGTGTTCCAGTCGCTGCTCGCGCTGCTGGGGATCTTCGGCAGCCGCGACGAGTGACCCTCGGCTGAAGCCTCAGCGCAGGTGCTCGCGCACGGGTGGCCGGTCGAGTTCGGCCGCCAGCCCGTGCGAGCGCTCCAGCCGATCCTCCAGCTCCCCGAGGTGCGCCGAAATCCCGTTCGCCGCCTCCTCCAGCGCCACCTGCTGCTCGCGCCGCAGCTGGTCGAAACGCGAGTTCACCGCCGCCCGCGCATCCAGCCCCGACTGGTTGAGCCGCGCCAGTTCCGCGCTGAGAAAGCCCTGCAGCTCGGTGAAGCGCGAGGCCTCGGCCTTGTCGGCCAGCTCGCGCTGCGCCTGCAGGTCCTTCGAGAGCCGGCGTGCTTCCAGCATCGCCTTGCCCTGCAGCTGCAGCGCCCACACCACGAACCACACGCTGATGAACACGAAGGCGCCGAGCAGCAGCATCGGCAACGGGGCCTGCACCGTCGTGAAGCCCAGCGACAGCGGCGTCGGCGCGACGAAGGCCGGCCAGTTCAGCAGCGTGAAGACGGCCATCACCAGCAGGGCGACAAACAGCACGAGCACGCGGACCATGGCGGTCTCCTCGAAGTGATGATCAAGGGCCACAGCGTACGGCGTGCCACCCCGCCGGGCGTGTAGGACAAGCGCCCGGCGTTCGCTAAGCCGCCGCCGCGGGCTCGCTGCTGCGGCCAGCCAGGCTTCTTTGCTTGGCGGCTGCGTGGTCCTGCTCGATCTCCGCTTCCGCCCGGCGGCAGGACGGTCCGGAGAACTGCGCCGCCATCGCGTCCAGCAGCACCCGCGTGCGCGCCGGCATCAGCCGCCGGCCCGGGAACACCGCCCACGCGGTCACGTCGGGCAAGGACCAGTCGGGCAGCACCGGCACCAGCTCGMCGCTGCGCACGTCGTGCACCGCGAAGTGGCTCGAGACCACGGTGATGCCCGCACCGGCCCGCGCCATGCGGATCAGCATCTCGGGCGAGTTCGCGGTCGCGCGCGGCGGCGGCGAGCCCTGCCACTGCGCTTCGCCGCGCTGCAGCGTCCACAGTGCCGGCTCGCCGGTGCGCGTCAGGATGTGCAGCGCGTCGTGCTCCATCAGGGCCTCGGGCTCGCTCGGCTCGCCGCGCCGCGCGAGGTAGGCGGGCGACGCATACAGCCCCACCTGCATCACCGCGAGCCGCCGCGCCGCGAGGCTTGCATCGTCGGGCAGGTCGCCCATGCGGATCGCCACGTCGAAGTTCTCGCCGATCAGGTCCACGCGCCGCGGCGAGAGGTCGAGTTCCAGCGTGATCGCCGGGTAGCGCGCGAGGAAATCGTTCATGAACTCGCCGAGCACGACGTTGGCGAAGTCCGCCGGCATCGAGATGCGCAGCCGCCCGCTCGGCTCCGCCTGCCGGTGCTGCGCCAGCTGCGCGGCCGCCTCTACCTCGGCCAGCACCTGGTGCGCGTGCTCCAGCACGCTGTGGCCGAAATCGGTGACGGTCAGCTTGCGCGTGGTGCGCAGCAGCAGCCGCTCGCCGAGCTGCGCCTCGAGCGCGGCCAGCCGCCGCGACACGGTGGATTTCGGCAGGCCGACGCGCGCGGCAGCGCGGCTGAAACTGCCTTCGTCCGCCACGCGGGCGAACAGCATCAGGTCATTGGCTTCGAGGCTCATTCGGGGCTCCACTGTCTCACTGATGGAACAATGTAATCCAATCCGAGGGCTTCCGGTCGGATTGTGGGACGCCTAGAGTTCATCCATCGATTCCGCCACTGATTCCCAACCCTTTCGGAGCCCTCCATGAACATCCTCCAGATCAACTCCAGCGCCCGCACCCAAGGTTCGCAATCGACCGTGCTGGCCAACGAACTGACCGCCCGCCTGCTGGCCGTGAACCCCGGCGCCACCGTGACGCTGCGCGACCTGGCCGTCACGCCGCACCCGGTGCTCGACGAGGCCGCGCTGCACGCGCTGTTCACGCCGGCCGACGCTCGCACGCCGGCGCAGGCCGAGCGGGCGGCGCTGGACGACGCGCTGATCGCCGAGATCCAGGCCGCCGACGCCGTCGTGCTGGGCGTGCCGATGTACAACTTCGGCGTGCCGGCCCAGCTGAAGAACTGGATCGACGCGATCGCCCGTGTGAAGGTGACCTTCGCGTACACCGACAAGGGCCCGCAAGGCCTGCTGACCGGCAAGAAGGTCTACGTCGCGCTGACCCGCGGCGGCCAGTACCGCAACACGCCGGCCGACACGCAGGTGCCGTACCTGAAGACCGTGCTGGGCTTCCTGGGCATGACCGACGTCGAGTTCTTCTACGCCGAAGGCCTGAACATGGGCCCGGACGCGGCCGAGAAGGGCCTGGCCTTCGCCCGCGCGCAGATCGACGAGGCCGTGCACGCCTGATCCGTTTCGAGTTTTCCTGCTGTTCCTTCCACCATCCATCAAGGAGTTCGACATGTCTTCCGCCACCACCGTTTTCCACCCCGTGACCGAGGCCGTCGCGCGCCCGCGCGAGCTGGAGCGCCTGGTGACGGGCCAGGCCACGTCGGACGGCGCCGGCGTCAAGCTGACGCGGGTGCTGACGCAGCCGCTGCAGCGCCGGCTCGATCCGTTCCTGATGCTCGATGCGTTCGGCACCGACAACGCCGATGACTACGTCGGCGGTTTCCCGGACCACCCGCACCGCGGCTTCGAGACCGTCACGTACATGATCGCCGGGCGCATGCGCCACCGAGACAACGCCGGCCACGAAGGCCTGTTGCAGAACGGCGGCGTGCAGTGGATGACGGCCGGCCGCGGCATCGTGCATTCGGAACTGCCGGAGCAGCAGGCCGGACGCATGGAGGGCTTCCAGCTGTGGCTGAACCTGCCGGCCGATCGCAAGCTGGCCGACCCGTGGTACCGCGACATCCAGTCGGACGAGATCCCGGAGTTCACGACCGACGATGGCACGACGGTGCGCGTGATCGCGGGCGAGTCGCACGGCGTGGCCGGCGCGATGCAGCGCGAGGTGACGCAGCCGCTGTACCTCGACGTGCACCTGGCGCCGGGCGCGCGCTTCGACCAGCTCGTGCCGGCGACGCACAACGCGTTCGTCTATGTGTACCGCGGCGAGGTCGAGGTGGGCGGCGCGAAGGTCGGGGCGCAGCGCATGGCGATCCTGAAGAACGGCGCCGAGCGTGACGGCATCGTGCTGCAGGCCGGTGAGGCGCCTGCCAAGGCGCTGATCATCGCCGGGCAGCCGCTGAACGAGCCGATCGCGCAGTACGGGCCGTTCGTGATGAACACGCATGAGCAGATCTTCCAGGCGGTCGAGGACTACCGCTCCGGAAAATTTGGCCCGCTGACCGCGTGACACCGCATCGGGTTACGCTCCGCTGATCCCTCAGCGAGCGTTGCCCGATGTTCCTCCAGCACCTGCCCCTCGCCCCGTGGGCCGAGCGCACCGCCGCCGGCCTGCGGCTCACGCTGCTCAGCGACACGCCGGACCTGGGTGAGGTCCATGCGCGCTTCCTGCTCGACAACGAGGAAACCTGGCAGCCGCTGAAGCGCACGGGCGACCGCGGCCGCTTCGCGTGCTTCGAGGCGACGATCCCGTGGTGCCCGACCGGGCCGACGACGCGCTACTGCTTTCGCGCGCTGCGTGGCGGCGCGCCGCACTGGCTGGCCGCGACCGGTCCGCAGCGCCGCGTGCCGAACGAGGCCCATCACTTCCGCATCGCTCGCGAGCCGCTGGTGCCGGCCTGGGCGCAGCAGCAGCTGATCTACCAGATCTTCCCCGACCGTTTCGCGCGCGGCCCCGATGCGCCGCGCGAGCGTCCGCCGCATGCCTTCGGCTACGGCAAGGCACCGGTGCATGCGCTCGAGTGGGGCGCGCCGCTCGATGTGAAGCCGGCCTGGAGCGCGTTCTACGGCGGCGACCTGGCGGGCATCGGCGAGCGCCTCGGCCACCTGCAGGCGCTTGGCGTGACGACCGTCTACCTGACGCCGGTGTTCAGCTCCGGCAGCAACCACCGCTACGACACCGAGGACTACGACCACGTCGACGCGGGGCTCGGTGGCGACGAGGCGCTCGTCGCGCTGTCGCAGCAGCTGCACGCGGCCGGCCTGCGCCTGGTGCTCGATGCGGTGCTGAACCACACCGGCGCGAACCACCCGTGGTTCAACCGCTTCGCGCAGCACGACGAACCCGGCGCGTGGCAATCGCCCGATTCGCCCTGGCACGGCTGGTATGCGCGCGACGAGCACGGCCACCCGGTCTACTGGAAGGGCCATCAGTCGCTGCCGGTGCTCGACTACGCGCACCCCGAGGTGCTGGACGCCTTCATCCGCGGCCCGCGCTCGGTGCTGCGGCGCTGGCTGCAGCCGCCGGTGTCGGCCGACGGCTGGCGGCTCGATGCGGTGCACATGCTGGGCGAGGGCCCCGGCGCCGGCAACAACGCCGCGATGCTGCGCGCGATGCGCGAGGCGGTGCGCGACGAGAACCCCGAGGCCATCCTGGTCGGCGAGCACTTCAGCGAAGCGAGTTCCTGGCTGCAGGGCGACCAGGAAGACGCCGCGATGAACTACTGGGGCTTCACGCTCCCGCTGTGGCAGTGGCTGGCGGGGGTCGATTTCGGCGGGCGCGCGGCGCCGGTCGCGACAGCCGACCTCGCGGCCTGGCTCGGCGAATCGCGGGCGGTCGTGCCGCACGAGGTGGCGCTCGCGCAGTGGAACGCGCTCGACAGCCACGACACGCAGCGCCTGTTCACGCTGCTTGGCACCGACGAAGCACTGCACGGCGTCGCGCAGGCGCTGCAGTTCGGCTACCCCGGCGTGCCCTGCATCTACTACGGCGACGAGGTCGGGCTGCAGGGCGGCAACGACCCGGACAACCGGCGTTGCTTCGACTGGAGCGGTGCGAGCTGGCGGCCGGCGATCCTCGAGCGCGTGAAGCGCCTCGCCGCGTGGCGCCGTGATCGGGCCGAGTTGCGCGAAGGGGCGTGCCTCACGCTGGCGCATGGCGACGACTGGATCGCGTTCGCGCGGGTCAACGCGGCGGCCGTCACGCTGCTGGTGCTCAACCGTGGCGATGCCGCCGAGGCGGTCGTGCCGCTCGATGCGCTGCCGTTCGATGTCGCCCGCTGGGCGTCGCCGAGCGGCCACGGCTGGACGCGCGAAGGCCGCGCGATCCGCCTGCCGCTGCCGGCCCGCGACGCGGCCTGGCTGTGGAGCGTCGACGCCTGAGGTTCAGCGCGTCGGCGGCGTCATCGCCGCGCGCGCCTGCAGCGCCGCGTCGCGCGACGCGCAACCTTCGCGGTGGTCATTGACCAGCCCCATCGCCTGCATGAACGCGTAGACGGTGGTCGGCCCGACGAAGCTCCAGCCGCGTTTCTTCAGGTCCTTCGACATCGCGATCGCCTCCGGCGAAGTCGTCATCGCGACCAGCGCCTCGTGCGTCAGCTTCTTCGGCCGCGACCGCGCCGCCGGCTCGTAGCCCCAGGCATAGGCGGCGAACGAGCCGAACTCCTGGCGCAGCTCCAGCACGCGCTGCGCGTTGTTGATCGTCGATTCGATCTTGCCGCGGTGGCGCACGATGCCGGCGTCGGCCAGCAGCCGCTCGACATCCTTCTCGGTGAAGCGCACGACCTGGTCGGCCTCGAAGTTCGCAAAACCGGCGCGGAACGCCTCGCGCTTGTTCAGGATCGTCAGCCAGCTCAGCCCGGCCTGGAAGCCTTCGAGGCAGATCTTCTCGAACAGCCGTCGCTCGTCGGTGACCGGGAAGCCCCATTCATGGTCGTGGTAGTGCTGGTAGCCGGGCGTCGCGCGGCACCAGTGGCAGCGCGGGGTGCCGTCGTCGGCGATGAAGAGGCCGCGGCGTTCGGCCGCCTGGTGCTGGGCTGGGGTCGTCATGGCAGCGTATCGGACAAGAGGGCAGGGGCTTCAGAGGGTTCCGGCACAACCCGGCGCGCCGCAGCGGCACGCGAGCCGGCCCAGGTGGTGCGAGCGGCCGTAGCCGACGGTCAGTTCCTCGCCGGCATTGATGTCGCGCAGTGCATGGAAGGCGACGCGGCCCTGCTGCAGCTTCAACACCATGTTCGGCCGGCAGGAGTGGTTCGCGAAGCGCAGTGCGTCGGTCGACGCCGACGCATCGATCGCGCGCCGCTCGGACACCTCGACGATCATGATGCGGGCCACGCCGCGGGCGCGCCGGCGGGCCTCGGCGACGCTGATCGGCTCGCCGCGCAGCTCGCCGATCTTGCGGCGCGCCGGGATCGCCTCGGCCGCGAACACGCCCTGGCCGTCGATGGTGCTCGGGGCCACGGTCAACGCGAACTTCTGCGGATCGGCGGGGATGCCGCGCGGGCGCTGCGGCACGAGCGGCGCGGGGGCCGGCTCGGGCGGAGAGAGGGGCTGCAGGCGCGGCATGCGGCGATTGTCAGCGAGCGGGTTGCCACTCTGCTGACAGCAGCCCGTGCAGTTCGACGTCATAGGTCTTGCCCTTGCCGACCCAGCGCTGGCGCAGCAGCCCCTCGCGCGTGAAGCCGAGCGATTGCAGCAGCCGCACCGAGGGCTGGTTCAGCGGATTGACCTCGGCCTCGAGGCGGCGCACGCCCATGGCCCCGAACGCGGTGCCGACCAGCGCGCCAACCGCCTCGCGCGCCAGGCCGCGGCCCCACTGCGCCTGGCCGAGCACGTAGCCCAGCTCCGCGCGGGCGCTGCCTTCGTTGAAGTTGAACAGCAGGCAGGCGCCGACCACCGAGGCGTCGTCGCGCGAGAGGATCACGAACTGCACCGCGTTGCCGCTCGCCTGGATGCCGGTGATGCGCTGGTACCAGGCGGTGGCGTCATCGATCGATCGCCAGGTGGCGTAGGGCAGGAACTGCGTCACCGTGTCGTCGCCGTTCACCGCCATCAGCCCGGGCAGGTCGGCTTCGGTGATCTGCCGCACCACGAGGCGCGGCGTCTCGATCGGGGCGGGCGGCATCAAGGGCATGCGGGGACCTCGTTGTGGAGCGAGCGGCAGACGGCGTCGAAGGCGGCGCGCGGATCGCGCGATTCTGTCTCAGTCGGTCCGGGCGGAGGGTCGTCACAACCCGACACAGCCGGGCGCCGAACGCGCCCGTTTCGACCGATTGCCGCGGGCGCCGCCCGCTGAAGATGCGTCGCCATGCAGATCGATCTGGTCACCCGGCGCGCCCACAAGGGCCTGATCCTGTCGTTCGGGCTGCGGGCCTGGGCCGCGTGGCTGAAAAATGGCGGGCGTTGCAGCCGCTTATCGCCGGCACCTCGCCGCGGGCGGGCGGGTACGCTTCATTCCCATCAGCAGCCCGTCTGACACCACGCCGCCATCATGAACCGCTCGACCGCCCCGCAAAGCCCGACCATCCAGTTCCGTTCGCTGCCGTCCAACGACGCCATCGAATGGGAAGAGATGCCGAAGCTGGCGGTGCGTCGCACCGGCGAGGAGCATGAGGGCGGTGCCGCGTGGAAGAACACGATGCCGGCCAGCCTGATGGAAACCATCGCGCCGCCGAAACCGTTCCGCGAAGCGCTCGACGGCCTGTCGATGCGCGAGGTCGACGAGCCGGAAATCTTCCAGCACTTCTTCGGGAAGTAAGGACAGCGCCCTCAGCCGGCGAAAGCCGTCGCCGCCCGTCCCGGGCTGTCGACATCCACCGAGAACAAGGCGCCGGCCAGCGGCTGTGCCGCCAGCTGCGCCTCGGTCAATTCGAAGCGCGCGCTCGTGATGAACAGCGTGCGCAGGTCCGGCCCGCCGAACGCGACGTTCGTGACGTGGCTGGTCGGCAGCGCGACGCGTGCCAGCTCCTCGCCACTGACCGGGTCGTGGCAGCTGACGCAGGCGGCACCCCAGTGCGCGATCCACAGGCGGCCGGCCGCATCGGTCGTCATGCCGTCCGGGTGGCCGTCGCCCTTCGCGAAGCGCAGCCACAGCCGCTGGTTCGAGATCTCGCCGCTGTCGGCGTCGAAGTCGAACGCATGGATGCGCTGCTGCGCCGTCTCGTTGAAGTACAGCGTGCGCCCGTCGAGCGACCAGGTCGGCCCGTTGGTCACCGCGAAATGCGCATCGAACATCTTCTGGCACTGCCGCTTCGCATCGAAGCGGTACAGCGATCCGGTCGGCTCGGTGCAGCCGAAATCCATCGTGCCGCCCCAGAAGCGGCCCTGCGCATCGCACTTGCCGTCGTTGAAGCGGTTGCCCGGCAGGTGCGCCTCGGGGTCGTGCAGCTTCTCGAGCGCGCCGCTGTCGGTGTCGAAGAACGCGAAGCCGCTGCGCAAGGTGACCAGCAGCCCCGGCGCGCCGGCCCGCTCGGCCACCGCCGAGATCTCCTCGTCGAACGGCCAGCTCTCGCGGGCGTCGGTGGCCGGGTGGTAGCGGTACAGCGTGCGCCCGAGGATGTCGACCCAGTACAGCGACTGCCGCCGCACCGACCACAGCGTGCCCTCGCCCAGCGTGGCCCCCGCCGGCCACAGCACGCGGGGTTCGGACAACAGCTTCGGGGCGGTGGCGGTCATGCAGCTTTCAGCAGGGATCAGTGGGAGTCGCGCGGCACCTCGGCGCCGCTGCCGCCGACCAGGAAGTCGAGGTCGGCACCCAGGTGGGCCTGCTGCACATGGTCGACGTACAGCTTGTACCAACCGCGCTTCGGCGCCTCGGGCGGCTGCCATTGTGCGCGCCGCGCGGCCAGCTCTTCGTCCGACACCTCCAGGTGCAGCCGGCGCGCATGCACGTCGAGCTCGATCATGTCGCCGTCACGCACCAGCGCCAGCGGACCGCCGGCGGCCGCTTCCGGCGAGGTGTGCAGCACGACGGTGCCGTAGGCGGTGCCGCTCATGCGTGCATCCGAGATGCGCACCATGTCGGTGATGCCCTTCTGCAGCACCTTCGGCGGCAGTGGCATGTTGCCGACCTCGGCCATGCCGGGGTAGCCCTTCGGGCCGCAGTTCTTCAGCACCATCACGCAGTTCTCGTCGATGTCCAGGTCCGGATCGTCGATGCGGGCGTGGAAATCCTCGATGGTCTCGAACACCACCGCGCGGCCGCGGTGCTTCAGCAGGTGCGCCGACGCCGCCGACGGCTTGATCACCGCACCGTTCGGCGCCAGATTCCCCCTTACCACCGCGATGCCGGCCGAGGCCATGAACGGCTCCTCGGGCGTCTTGATGACCTCGCGGTTGTAGCAGGGGATGTTCGCGATGTTCTCGCCCAGCGTCTTGCCGTTGGCGGTCAGCGCGCCGGTGTGCAGCTTGTCGGTTATCTGCGTCAGCACCGCCGGCAGGCCGCCGGCGTAGTAGAAGTCCTCCATCAGGAACTTGCCCGAGGGCTGCAGGTTCACCAGGCAGGGCACGTCGGCACCGAGCTTGTCCCAGTCATCGAGGTCGAGCTTGACGCCCATGCGCCCGGCCACCGCGATCAGGTGGATCACCGCATTGGTCGAGCCGCCGATCGCGGCATTGGTGCGGATCGCGTTCTCGAAGGCCTCGCGCGTCAGGATCTTCGACATGCGCAGGTCTTCCTTGACCATCTCGACGATGCGCCGGCCGGTCAGCTGCGCGAGCCGGTTGCGCCGCGTGTCGGCTGCCGGGATCGCGGCGTTCTCGGGCAGCGACATGCCCAGCGCCTCGACCATGCTGGCCATGGTGGAGGCGGTGCCCATCGTCATGCAGCTGCCCTTGGAGCGGTGCATGCACGATTCGGCGGCGGTGAACTCGTCCATCGTCATCTCGCCGGCACGCACCATCTCGCTCATCTGCCACACGCCGGTGCCCGAGCCGATGTCCTTGCCGCGGAACTTGCCGTTCAGCATCGGCCCGCCCGACAGGCCGATGGTCGGCAGGTCGCAGCTGGCCGCGCCCATCAGCAGCGACGGCGTGGTCTTGTCGCAGCCCATCAGCAGCACGACGCCGTCGATCGGGTTGCCGCGGATCGATTCCTCGACGTCCATGCTCGCCAGGTTGCGGAACAGCATCGCGGTCGGCCGCAGCTGCGTCTCGCCGAGCGACATCACCGGGAACTCGAGCGGGAAGCCGCCGGCCTCGTAGACGCCGCGCTTGACGAACTCGGCGAGCTCGCGGAAGTGCCCGTTGCAGGGCGTCAGCTCGCTCCAGGTGTTGCAGATGCCGATGATCGGGCGGCCGTCCAGCAGGTCGTGCGGATAGCCCTGGTTCTTCAACCAGCTGCGGTGCACGAAGCCGTCACGGTCCTGCTTGCCGAACCAGGCGTGGCTGCGCCGCTTCGGCGGAGCGGGCGGTTTCTTCGAATCCATGGGGTCTGTTGTCTCCGGGGGGTGGGCGGCCGATCGGTGGTCGGACAGGTTGTCGTACGACGGCCCTTGACGCGGCGGATCGTATCAAGGCACATTGATAATAGAAAAATAAATAAATTCGCTCTTCACATATCCAAATTGCAATAGATCAAGGACAAACCCCCATGGCAATTGCCACGACAGCCACTCTGGCGATCTTTCCAAGCCTGCGCGGACGCCGCGTTTTCATCACCGGCGGCGGCACCGGCATCGGTGCGGCGCTGGTCAGCGCGTTCGCGGAGCAGGGCGCCCAGGTGGCGTTCGTCGACGTCGCCGAGGCCGYCAGCCGCGAGCTGGTGCAGCAGGTGGAGGCGGCCGGGCATCCGGCGCCGTGGTTCCGGCCCTGCGACGTGCGCGACGTGGCGGCGCTGCAGAAGGTGATCGCCGRCGCCGAGGCGGCGTTCGGCGACTTCGCGGTGCTGGTCAACAACGTCGCGAGCGACGACCGCCACACGCTGGAGTCGGTGACGCCGGAGTACTACGACCAGCGCATGTCGATCAACGAGCGGCCGGCGTTCTTCGCGATCCAGGCGCTGGTGCCGGGGATGAAGCGGCTGGGCTTCGGCTCGGTCATCAACTTCGGCTCGACCGGCTGGCAGGGCAAGGACGGGGCGTACCCCTGCTACGCGATCGCGAAGTCGTCGGTGAATGGGCTGACGCGCGGGCTGGCCAAGCCGCTCGGCGAGCACCGGATCCGCATCAACACGGTGTCGCCGGGCTGGGTGATGACCGAGCGGCAGGTCAAGCTGTGGTTCACCGCGGACAGCGAAGAGGTGCTGAAGCGCAACCAGTGCCTGCCGGACAAGCTGCAGCCGGGGGACGTGGCGCGCATGGTGCTGTTCCTGGCGGCCGATGACGGTGCGATGTGCACCGCGCAGGAGTTCAAGGTCGACGCGGGCTGGTCCTGATCAGGACTCGGCACTCATGTCGAACCTGGYGCCGTAGACCGTCACCGCCGCCGTCTTCAGCGCCTTCAGCATCACCTTCGCCGCCGGTGACAGCAGCCGGTCGGTGCGGGTGATGATGCCGAACGCATCCATCTGGCAGGGCAGCGCGATCGGCAGCATCGACACGATGCCGTGCGCCGCGTAGTAGCGCGCCACGTCGGTCGCCACCACCGCGATCATGTCGCTCTGTTGCAGCATCTTCGTCATGAACAGCAGGGCCGAGGTCTCGATCACGTTGATCGGCGCCTCCAGCCCGTCTTCCTGGAACATCAGCTCGAAGCGGTGCCGCAGCACGCTGCCGCTCGGCGAGACGATCCAGCCGGCGTTCACCACGTCGCGCAGCCCCAGGTGGGCCACCGACAGCAGCGGATGCCCCGGCCGCGTGATCGCGCACACCGGCTCCTCGGTCAGCGTCTCGTAGCGCAGGTCGGTCTTGTCGTGCTGCGCAAAGAGCCGCGCCACCAGCATGTCGAGCTTGCCCTGCGCGAGCCGCTCGAGCAGCACGTCGCTGGTCTCGATCTGCACGCCGATGCGCAGGCTCGGGTGCGACTGCTTCACCAGCGCCACCGCCGGCGGCAGCAGCACCAGCCCGGGCGCGGTGATCGCGCCGACGCTGACCTGCCCGAAGCGCCCGGCCTTGATCGCCTCCAGCTCGTCGTGCGCCTGGTTCAGGCTGCTGAGTGCGACGCGTGCGTGGCGGATCATCGTCTCGCCGTACCAGGTGGGCCGCATGCCGCGTGGCAGCCGCTCGAACAGCGGCACCTCCAGCACGTCTTCCAGGTCCTTCAGCAGCTTCGACGCCGCCGGCTGCGTCATGTTGAGCACCTGCGCCGCGCGGTGGATGTTGCCTTCTTCGTCGAGTGCCACCAGCAGCAGCAGTTGCCGTGTCTTCAGGCGGGCGCGGATGAACCAGTGCGTGTAGTTCGTCATGCGGGGCGCGTTGTCTCGGGACGCGACCAGGGGTTTTTATGGATGCCGGATCGTATATGTGTTTGCGGCAAATATCTATTAGAAAGTTATAGCTCCGCTCATTAGGATGCGGCACCTTCACCCGAGCCCCCGCTCGCCCGACCGAGACGCGACTGCCCCATGAGACTGATCCAGTTCCTCGCCGAGAACGGCACGCAGCATGTGGGCGGCGTCGCCGACGACGGCCGTTCGGTGCGCGCCGTGGGCGGTTTCGTCAGCACCTACGAACTGGCGCAGGCCGCGATCGCCCGCCGGGTGCCGGTCGACGTGCTGGCGCAACCGGCCCTCACCGGCGACGCGCTGCCGTACGAGGCCCTGCTGCGCGAGCAGCGCGTGCTGACGCCGCTCGCGCACCCCGATGTCGCGCACTGCTTCGTCACCGGAACCGGCCTCACGCACACCGGCAGCGCCTCGGCACGCGATGCGATGCACCAGAAGCTGTCGACCGGCGAGGAATCGCTGTCCGACTCGATGCGCATGTTCAAGTGGGGCATGGACGGCGGCCGCCCGGCCGACGGCCAGCCCGGCGTGCAGCCCGAGTGGTTCTACAAGGGCAACGGCAGCATCGTCGCCGCGCCCGGCGCGCCGCTGGCGATGCCCGATTTCGCGCTCGACGGCGGCGAGGAGCCCGAGCTGGTCGGCCTGTACGTGATCGGCCCGGACGGCCAGCCGTACCGCCTCGGTTACGCGATCGGCAACGAGTTCTCCGACCACGTGACCGAGCGCCAGAACTATCTGTACCTCGCCCACTCGAAGCTGCGCGTCTGCGCGGTCGGCCCCGAGTTGCGCAGCGGCGCGCTGCCGGCGCATCTCGAAGGCACGAGCCGCATCCGCCGCGGCAACGAGATCCGCTGGGAGAAGCCCTTCCTGACCGGCGAGGCCAACATGTGCCATTCGCTGGCCAACCTCGAATACCACCACTTCAAGTACGCGGCGCACCGCCAGCCGGGCGACGTGCACCTGCACTTCTTCGGCACCGCGACGCTGAGCTTCTCCGACAACATCCGCGTCGAGCCGGGCGACCGCTTCGAGATCGACCTGCCGGCGCTCGGTGCGCCGCTGGTCAACCCGCTGTCACTCGTCGACCGCGGCTTCGCGATCGGCGGCGTGCGCGCCCTGTGAACGAACGCCCGACCGAAAGCCCGACCGCCATGGCGCAAAGCTGCAAGAACTACATCAACGGGCGCTGGGAGACCGGCGTCACGACCGGCATCAGCAGCAACCCGTCCGACCTGGACGAGGTGGTGGCCGAGTACGCCCGCGCCGACGGCAACCAGGCCGAGATCGCGATCCGCGCCGCGGCCGACGCCGCGCCGGCCTGGGGCCTGAGCACGCCGCAGCGGCGCGCCGATGCGCTCGACCAGATCGGCAGCGAGATCCTCGCCCGCAAGGATGAGCTCGGCCAGCTGCTCGCCCGCGAGGAAGGCAAGACGCTGCCCGAGGCGATCGGCGAGGCGGCGCGCGCCGGCAACATCTTCAAGTTCTTCGCCGGCGAGGCGCTGCGCGCGGCCGGCGAGCACCTGCCGTCGGTGCGCCCGGGGGTCGAGGTCGACATCACGCGCGAGCCGGTCGGCGTGGTCGGCATCATCGCGCCGTGGAACTTCCCGCTCGCGATCCCCGCTTGGAAGATCGCGCCGGCGCTGGCCTACGGCAACAGCGTCGTCTTCAAGCCGGCCGAGCTGGTGCCGGCCTGTGCGGCGGCGCTGGCCGAGATCATCAGCCGCGCCGGCCTGCCGGCGGGCGTGTTCAACCTGGTGATGGGCAGCGGCCGCCAGGTCGGCCAGGCGATGGTCGACAGCCCGCTGGTCGATGCGATCAGCTTCACCGGCTCGGTGGGCACCGGCGAGCAGATCCTGAAAGCCACCGCTGCCCGGCGCGCCAAGGTGCAGCTCGAGATGGGCGGCAAGAACCCGCTGGTGGTGCTGGCCGATGCCGACCTCGACCAGGCCGTCGAATGCGCGGTGCAGGGCTCGTTCTTCTCGACCGGCCAGCGCTGCACGGCGTCGAGCCGGATCATCGTCGACGCGACGGTGCACGACCGCTTCGTCACGAAGCTGCGCCAGCGCACGCTCGCGCTGAAGGTCGGCCACGCGATGGAGCGCGGCATCGACATCGGCCCGGTGGTCGACCGCGCCCAGCTCGACACCAACCTCTCTTACCTCGAGATCGCCCGCAGCGAAGGCGCCGAGCATGTCGCCGGCGGCGAGCTGCTGGAGCGCGCGACGCGCGGGCACTTCATGGCACCGGCGCTGTTCCTCGCGCAGCCGCAGCACCGCATCGCCCGCGAGGAGGTCTTCGGGCCGGTCGCCTGCGTGCTGAAGGCCGATGGCTTCGACCACGCCGTCGCGCTCGCCAACGACACGCCGTTCGGCCTGTGCGCCGGCGTCGTCACGCAATCGCTGAAGCTGTCGACGCAATTCAAGCGGCAGGCCAAGGTCGGCATGGTGATGGTCAACCTGCCGACCGCCGGCGTCGACTACCACGTGCCGTTCGGCGGCCGCAAGGGATCGAGCCACGGCCCGCGCGAGCAGGGCCGCTACGCCGCAGAGTTCTACACCACGGTCAAGACGGCCTACACGCTGGCTTGAACCAAGGAAAGAGGAGTTCCACCCGCCTGAGCCTCACCGCCCTTGCGCTTTGATGCGGCAGCAAAAGCCGCGCGTGTTTCATGCCACCCACCAAGAGGAGACAACCGTGAAATTCCAAAGACGTTCCCTGTTCGCAGCGATGGCTGCGGCATCCCTGGCCGCGGCCCTGCCGTTCAAGGCCTTCGCGCAGAAGAAGATCGTGCTCGGCTTCAGCCAGATCGGCGCCGAGAGCGAATGGCGCACCGCCAACAGCGAGTCGATCAAGTCGTCGGCCAAGGAAGCCGGCATCGACCTGAAGTTCTCCGACGCGCAGCAGAAGCAGGAGAACCAGATCAAGGCCATCCGCAGCTTCATCGCGCAGAAGGTCGACGTGATCGCGTTCTCGCCGGTCGTCGAATCGGGCTGGGGCACGGTGCTGCGCGAGGCCAAGGCCGCCAAGATCCCGGTGATCCTGTCGGACCGCGCGGTCGACGAGAAGGACAGCAGCCTGTGGGTCGCCTTCATGGGCTCCGACTTCGTCGAGGAAGGSCGMCGCGCCGSCCGCTGGCTGSTCGASMASAYSAAGGACMMGAMGGGCGASGTSAACATCGTCGAGCTGCAGGGCACCGTCGGCTCSGMSCCKGCGAWCGACCGCAAGAAGGGYTTCGAGGAARTSATCAAGGCCGATCCGAAGTTCAAGATCATCCGCTCGCAGACSGGCGACTTCACSCGTGCCAAGGGCAAGGAAGTGATGGAAGCCTTCCTGAAGGCCGAGGGCAAGAAGATCAACGTGCTCTACGCGCACAACGACGACATGGCCATCGGCGCGATCCAGGCGATCGAGGAAGCGGGTCTCAAGCCCGCGAAGGACATCGTGATCATCTCGATCGACGCCGTGAAGGGCGCCTTCGAGGCCATGATCGCCGGCAAGCTGAACGTGTCGGTCGAATGCAGCCCGCTGCTCGGCCCGCAACTGATGCAGGCTGTCAAGGACCTGGTGGCCGGCAAGACCATCCCGAAGCGCATCGTGACGCAGGAAGGCGTCTTCCCGATGGAAGTCGCAGCCAAGGAATTCCCCAATCGCAAGTATTGAGCGATGGGGTAAGACTGGGCTTCGCAGTGAACCGCGAAGCCTGCCGGAGCAGGCCGCGCTCCGGCCGCCGCCCAGTGGAGCGGCGATGACGAACCCCCCATGAATGGAGACAGAGAAGTGAAAAACATCCGTACGATCCTGGCCTCGCTGGCCACTTTTGCCGTCGTGGCCATCGCGCCGCTGGCAGCCCACGCGCAGGACAAGGGCCCGATCGCGATCTCGATGCCGACGAAATCGTCCGCACGCTGGATTGCCGACGGCTCCAACATGGTCAAGTACCTGCAGGAGAAGGGTTACAAGACCGACCTGCAGTACGCCGAGGACGACATCCCGAACCAGCTGGCGCAGATCGAGAACATGATCACCAAGGGCGCCAAGGTGCTGGTGATCGCCGCGATCGACGGCACCACCCTGACCGACGTGCTGCAGAAGGCCGCCGACAAGGGCGTCAAGGTCATCGCCTACGACCGCCTGATCAAGGGTTCGAAGAACGTCGACTACTACGCCACCTTCGACAACTTCCAGGTCGGCGTGCTGCAAGCCAGCTACATCGAGCAGAAGCTCGGCCTGAAGAGCGGCAAGGGCCCGTTCAACATCGAGCTGTTCGGCGGCTCGGCCGACGACAACAACGCGTTCTTCTTCTACAACGGCGCGATGTCGGTGCTCGATCCGTACATCAAGAGCGGCAAGCTCGTCGTTCGCAGCAAGCAGGTCGGCATGGACAAGGTCGCCACGCTGCGCTGGGACGGCGCCGTCGCCCAGGCCCGCATGGACAACCTGCTGAGCGCCTACTACTCCGGCGCCCACGTCGACGCCGTGCTGTCGCCGTACGACGGCCTGTCGATCGGCATCATCTCGTCGCTGAAGGGCGTCGGCTACGGCACCCCGAAGTCGCCGATGCCGGTGATCACCGGCCAGGACGCCGAAGTGCCGTCGGTCAAGTCGATCCAGAAGGGCGAGCAGACCTCGACGATCTTCAAGGACACGCGTGAGCTGGCCAAGGTCACGGTCGGCATGGTCGACGCGGTGCTCGGCGGCAAGAAGCCCGAGATCAACGACACCAAGACCTACAACAACGGCGTGAAGGTGGTGCCGTCGTACCTGCTGAAGCCGGTCAGCGTCGACGCGAGCAACTGGAAGCAGGTGCTGGTCACCAGCGGCTACTACACCGAAGCGCAGCTCAAGTAATTTCAAGCGCAAGCGGCATTGGTTCTGCGCACGACGCGCAGAACCTTTTTTGCAGTCGGAGAGAGCAAGAGGACTACGGATGGATGCCATCCTGGAGATGCGCGGCATCACCAAGAAATTCCACGGCGTGACCGCCCTGAACGACGTCAACCTCGTCGTGCGCCGGGGCGAGATCCATGCCGTGGTCGGCGAGAACGGCGCCGGCAAGTCGACGCTGATGAAGGTGCTGAGCGGGGTCTACCCGCACGACTCCTACACCGGCGAGATCCACTACCGAGGCGAGCTGCGCAAGTTCGCCGGCATCTCCGACAGCGAGAAGCTCGGGATCATCATCATCCACCAGGAGCTTGCGCTGGTGCCGCTGCTGTCGATCGCCGAGAACATCTTCCTCGGTAACGAATGCGCGAAGCTGGGCGTGATCGACTGGTTCGAATCGCACCGGCGCACGAAGGAGCTGCTGGAGAAGGTCGGGCTGAAGGAATCGCCGTCGACGCTGGTCACCAACCTGGGCGTGGGCAAGCAGCAATTGATCGAGATCGCGAAGGCCTTGTCGAAGGAGGTCAAGCTGTTGATCCTCGACGAGCCGACCGCGAGCCTGAACGAGAGCGACAGCAATGCGTTGCTCGAGCTGCTGCTCGAGCTGAAGGCGCACGGCATCTCGGCGATCCTGATCTCGCACAAGCTGAACGAGGTCTCGAAGGTGGCCGATTCGATCACCGTGCTGCGCGACGGCGGCACCGTCGAGACGATGGACTGCCGGGCCGGCGCGATCAGCGAGGACCGGATCATCCGCAACATGGTCGGCCGCGAGATGGCCGACCGCTACCCGAAGCGCACGCCGCAGATCGGCGAGACCGTCTTCGAGGTGCGCGACTGGAAGGTGCACCATCAGGTGCACGCCGACCGGCTGGTCGTGAAGGGCGTGAACCTGAACGTCAGGCGCGGCGAGATCGTCGGCATCGCCGGCCTGATGGGCGCCGGGCGCACCGAGCTCGCGATGAGCGTGTTCGGCCGCTCGTACGGCCAGCGCATCAGCGGCGAGGTGCGCATGCACGGCGAGGTGATCGACACCTCGACGGTGCAGAAGGCGATTCGCCACGGCATCGCCTACGTCACCGAGGACCGCAAGGGTCTGGGCCTGGTGCTGGCCGACGACATCAAGAAGAACACCACGCTCGCGAACCTGCCGGCGGTGTCGCGCCACGGCGTGATCGACGACGGGCGCGAATTCACCGTGGCGAGCGATTTCCGCCGCCGGCTGAACACGCGCTCGTCGAGCGTGTACCAGCCGGTGGTGAACCTGTCGGGCGGCAACCAGCAGAAGGTGGTGCTGAGCAAGTGGCTGTTCTCGCAGCCCGAGCTGCTGATCCTCGACGAGCCGACGCGCGGCATCGACGTCGGCGCCAAGTACGAGATCTACACCATCATCGACGCGCTGGCCGCCGAGGGCAAATGCATCCTGATGATCTCGTCGGAGATGCCCGAGCTGCTGGGCATGTGCGACCGCATCTACGTGATGAACGAAGGCCGCTTCGTCGGCGAGTTCCCGGCCGCCGAGGCGTCGCAGGAGCGCATCATGCGCGCCATCATGAGGGCCGGATCGCACGACGGCATGGATGCGCCGCCGAAGCTGGACACTGAACACGGCCTGCTGGCCGGAGAAACGAATCATGGCAACTGACATCGCCGCGGCGGCCGCCGTGCCGCCCAAGGAGTACCGCGGCTTCCTGAAGAACAACATGCGCGAGTACGGCATGCTGCTGTCGCTCGTCGCGATCATGGGGCTGTTCCAGTACCTGACCGACGGCACGCTGCTGAAGCCGCTGAACCTGACGAACCTGGTGCTGCAGAACAGCTACATCGTCATCATGGCGCTGGGCATGCTGCTGGTCATCGTGGCCGGGCACATCGACCTGTCGGTCGGCTCGGTGGCCGGCTTCATCGGCGCGCTGGCCGCGGTGATGATGGTGAACTACGAGATCCACTGGATCTGGACCATCCTCGGCTGCATGGTGGTGGGCGGCGTGATCGGCGCCGCGCAGGGCTGGTTCGTCGCGTACTTCCGCATCCCGTCGTTCATCGTCACGCTGGCCGGCATGCTGGTGTTCAAGGGCCTGGCGCTTGCGCTGCTGCAGGGCCAGTCGGTCGGGCCGTTCCCGGTCGAGTTCCAGCGCCTGAGCTCGGGCTTCATCCCCGACCTGTTCGCCGGCGCCGAGCTGCGGCTGACCTCGCTGCTGCTGGGCGTGATCACGGTGCTGGTGATGGTGGTGCTGAAGGTGCGCGGGCGCATCGCGCAGACCCGCCACGGCATGGAAGAAGAGCCGTACCCGTTCTTCCTCGGCAAGACGGCGGCGTTCGCCGCGGTGATCCTATTCTTCAGCTACCTGCTGGCCTCGTACCGCGGCTTGCCGAACGTGCTGATCATCATGGTGCTGCTGATGGTGGGCTACGACTTCGTCACGCGGCGCAGCACGATCGGCCGGCGCATCTACGCGCTGGGCGGCAACGAGAAGGCGGCCAAGCTGTCGGGCATCAAGACCGAGCGGCTGTCGTTCTACACCTTCATCAACATGGGCGTGCTGGCGGCGCTGGCCGGGCTGGTGTTCGCCGCGCGGCTGAACACCGCGACGCCGAAGGCCGGCGTCGGCTTCGAGCTCGACGTGATCGCGGCCTGCTTCATCGGCGGCGCCTCGGCCTCGGGCGGCGTCGGCAAGGTGATGGGCGCGGTGATCGGCGCGTTCGTGATGGGCGTGATGAACAACGGCATGTCGATCATGGGCATCGGCATCGACTACCAGCAGGTCATCAAGGGCCTGGTGCTGCTGGCCGCGGTGTTCCTCGACGTCTACAACAAGAACAAGGCCTGACATGAGCACCACGTCGCCGATGCTGGAGCTGCGTGGCGTCAGCAAGCAGTTCCTCGGCGTGCGTGCGCTCAGCAACGTAGGCCTGCGCCTGTTCCCGGGCGAGGTGCATGCGTTGATGGGGCAGAACGGCGCCGGCAAGTCGACGCTGATCAAGGTGCTGACGGGCGTGCACCCGCCCGATGCCGGCGAGTTCACGCTGGCCGGCGCGGCGATCCGCCCGACCACGCCGCAACAGGCGCAGCAGCTGGGCATCAGCACCGTCTACCAGGAAGTGAACCTCTGCACCAACCTGTCGGTGGCGGAGAACATCTTCGCCGGGCGCTATCCGCGCAAGGGCGCGGCCGGCGGCTGGCGCATCGACTGGGCGCGCATGAATGCCCAGGCGCGCGAGCTGCTGACGCGGCTGAACCTCGACATCGACGTGACGCGCGGCCTGGCCACATACTCGGTCGCGGTGCAGCAGATGGTCTCGATCGCGCGCGCGCTGAGCGTCGAAGCCAAGGTGCTGATCCTCGACGAGCCGACCTCCAGCCTCGACGAGGACGAGGTCAAGCGCCTGTTCGCGGTGCTGCGCCAGCTGCGCGGCGAGGGCCTCGCGATCCTGTTCGTCACGCACTTCCTCGAGCAGGTGTACGCGATCTCCGACCGCATCACGGTGCTGCGCAACGGCGAATTCGTCTGCGAGAAGCCGGCCGCCGAGCTGAACGCGCCGGCACTGATCACCGCGATGATCGGGCGCGAGCTGGCGAGCCAGTCCAGCGCCGCGCCGAGCGCCCGCCCGCACGACAGCCAGCCCTTCCTGCGCGCCCAGGGCCTCGGCCAGCAGGGGCAACTGCAGCCGGTCGACCTCGACCTGTACCCGGGCGAGGTGCTGGGCCTGGGCGGCCTGCTCGGTTCCGGCCGCACCGAACTCGCCCGGCTGCTGTTCGGCCTGGCCGCCAACGACCAGGGCACGCTGCAGGTCGACGGCCAGCCCGCCAGCCTGCACAGCCCGGCCGACGCGGTGCGCCACGGCATCGGCCTGTGCCCCGAAGACCGCAAGACCGACGGCATCGTGGCCGAGTTGTCGGTGCGCGAGAACATTGCGCTCGCGCTGCAGGCCCGCCACGGCCTCGCGAAGACGCTGTCGCGCGAGCAGCAGGCCGAGATGGCCGAGCGCTTCGTGAAGGCGCTGGGCATCAAGACCGCGAGCATCGAGACGCCGATCGGCCTGCTGTCCGGCGGCAACCAGCAGAAGGCGATGCTCGCGCGCTGGCTCGCGACCGAGCCGCGGCTGCTGATCCTCGACGAGCCGACGCGCGGCATCGACGTCGCGGCCAAGCAGGAGATCATGGACGAGATCCTGCGCCTCGCGCAGCAGGGCATGTCGGTCCTGTTCATCTCGTCGGAGATGAGCGAGGTCGTGCGCGTCTCGCACCGCATCGCGGTGCTGCGCGATCGCCGCAAGGTCGCCGAGCTGCCGGCAGGCAGCAGCGAGCAGGCGGTCTACCACGTGATTGCGGCACAGGCATGAGCGCACTCTTCAAACATCGCCTGGCGTGGCCGCTGGTCACGCTGCTGCTGTTGCTGCTGCTGAACGCCGTGTTCAACAGCAGCTTCCTGCACCTCGAATGGCGCGACGGCCACCTGTACGGCAGCCTGATCGACATCCTGAACCGCGCGGCACCGCTGATGCTGGTGTCGCTCGGCATGACGCTGGTGATCGCGACGCGCGGCATCGACATCTCGGTCGGCGCGGTGGTGGCCATCGCGGCGGCGATCGCGGCCTGGATGATCGGCGGCTCGCTGGTGATCGTCGACGGCGTGGCCACGCATGCGAGCCGCTTCCCGATGTGGGCCGCGCTGCTCGGCGCGCTCGGCGTCGCGCTGCTGTGCGGGCTGTGGAACGGCGTGCTGGTCGCGCGCGTGGGCATGCAGCCGATCATCGCGACGCTGATCCTGATGGTGGCCGGCCGCGGCATCGCGCAGCTGATCACCGGCGGGCAGATCATCACCATCTACTACGGGCCGTACTTCTTCCTCGGCAGCGGCTACCTGCTTGGGCTGCCGTTCTCGCTGTTCATCGCGGCGGCGGTGTTCGTGCTGCTGTGGTGGGTGACGACGCGCACCGCGCTCGGGCTGTTCATCCAGGCGGTCGGCGTGAACCCGTCGGCAGCGCGCGTGGCCGGCGTGCGGGCGCGCCGCATCACGGTGTGGGTGTACGCCTTCTGCGGGCTGTGCGCCGGCGCGGCCGGGCTGATCGTCAGCTCGAACGTGAAGAGCGCCGACGGCAACAACGCCGGGCAACTGATGGAGCTGGACGCGATCCTCGCGGTGACGCTGGGCGGCACGGCGCTGACCGGCGGCCGCTTCAGCCTGGCCGGCAGCGTGATCGGCGCGCTGATCATCCAGACGCTTACCTATGCGATCTACTCGCTGGGCGTGCCGCCCGAGGTCAACCTGGTCGTCAAGGCCGGCGTGGTGTTCGCGGTGATGCTGCTGCAATCGCCGGAATTCCGGCAGAGCCTGCGCTCGCTGGTGCAGCGGCCCGCGATGGCAGAACGGCCGGGAGCGAAGGCATGAATACGCACGCCCAATCGATGAGCGCCGCGCCAGCGGCTGCGTCCGCAAAGCGCCTGCGCCTCGACCCGAAGTTCATCCCGCTGGCGGCGACCGTCTCGCTGTTCCTCGTGATGGCGCTCCTCGGCTCGGTGCTCTACACCGGCTTCTTCTCGGCCCAGGTGTTCCTGAACCTGCTGATCGACAACGCCTTCCTGTGCATCGTCGCGGTCGGCATGACCTTCGTGATCCTGTCGGGCGGCATCGACCTGTCGGTGGGGTCGGTGATCGCGCTGACGACGATGGTGTCGGCCTCGCTGGTCGAGAAGCACGGCTGGAGCCCGGGCGCGGTGCTCCCGCTGGTGCTGCTGATGGGCACCGGCTTCGGCGCGCTGCAGGGCGTGCTGATCCAGCGCTTCCGGCTGCAGCCGTTCATCGTGACGCTGGCCGGCATGTTCCTCGCGCGCGGCCTGTGCTACCTGATCAGCATCGATTCGGTCAGCATCACGAACCCGTTCTACACCGAGGTCTCGCAGCTGCGCGTGCCGCTGTGGGAGGGCGCCGAGCTGTCGGTCAGCGCGATCATCGCGCTCGCCGTGGTGGTGCTGGCGGTGTTCGTCGCGCACTACACGCAGTTCGGCCGCACGGTGTATGCGATCGGCGGCAACGAGCATTCGGCGGTGCTGATGGGCCTGCCAGTGCGCAGCACGCTGATCGGCGTCTACACCGTCAGCGGCTTCTGCTCGGCGCTGGCCGGCGTGGTGTTCACCTTCTACATGCTGTCGGGTTACGGCCTGCACGCGGTCGGGCTGGAGCTGGACGCGATCGCCGCCGTGGTGATCGGCGGCACGCTGCTCACCGGCGGCGTCGGCTATGTGCTGGGCACGCTGTTCGGCGTGCTGATGCTCGGGATCATCCAGACGCTGATCATGTTCGACGGCAGCCTGAGTTCATGGTGGACCCGCATCGTGATCGGCGGGCTGCTGTTCATCTTCTGCCTGCTGCAACGCATCTTCGAAACCAGCCGCAAGCGCGGCTGACGCACCCGTTCCCCCTGCAGGGCTCCCCCAGGCCCTGTGTTCTACCTGTGCTTCCAAAAACCAAGGAGACGATCCGTGAAGACATTCCCCCACCGCCAGACCGTGCTCGCCCTGGCTGCCGCCGCAGCCAGCCTGCTGAGTGCCACCTCTGCACAAGCCGTCGATTGGGGCGGCTACTTCCGCACCGGCCCGGGCGCGGCGAAGAAGGACGATGCGCGTGCGTGCTACGGCCTGAGCGGCGCGGGCATGAAGTACCGGCTCGGCAACGAGTGCGACTTCTACGGTGAGTTCCTGCTGAGCCAGGGCTTCAAGTCGGACGGCGTGGAATACAAGGCCGCGCTGATGACGAACTTTTACAACGGCGACTCGAGCGACACCGGCGCGGCGTCGGTGGGCATCAACCAGATGTACGTCGAAGGCAAGGGCTACGACATTGCCCCGGACGTGAACTTCTGGATCGGCAAGCGCTTCTACGGCCGTGCGGACGTGCACATCACCGACACGTTCTTCATCAACCTGTCGGGCGTGGGCGCGGGTGCGGACAGCATCGCCGTGGGCGGTGGCAAGCTGGGCCTGGCGTTCTTCCGCAACGACAGCGGTGGCGTGATCCAGGGGACGCCTGCGGCGACGGGCACGGACCAGCGTCCGGCCTCGCGCCTGAACGCGGACCTGTCGGAGCTGGTGGTGAACCCGGGCGGCAAGCTGCGCGTGGTGGGCACCTACGTGAAGGGTGACTTCACSGGCGGCAAGAACGGCTTCGGCCTGAGCGTGCAGCACAACCAGGACAACGCGTTCGGGCTGGGCGGCACCAACATCCTGTGGGTGCAGTTCGCRCARGGCTCGGCGGGCGTGGACGGCGGCTTCGGCACGCTGAACGCGACGTCTGCGACCAAGAGCTTCCGCATCGTGGAGAGCCCGGGCTGGCAGGTGGGCGCGTTCGGCGGCCAGGGCCAGATCATGTTCCAGCAGGACAAGGTCGAGAACTTCGCGGGCCAGACCACSAAGGTGAACTCGGTGTCRGTGGGCGGCCGCGGCTCGTACGCGCTGACGAAGAACTTCAAGCTGGTGAGCGAAGCCGCGTACGTGCAGAAGAAGCCGGACGGCAGCGACACGCAGAAGCTGGCGAAGTTCACGTTCGCGCCGACGCTGTCGACGGGCCCGGGCTTCTGGAACCGTCCGGAACTGCGCCTGTACGTGACGACGGCCAAGTGGAACTCGGCGGCCAACGCGGCCGAGAACGGCGGCGCCGGCGTCACCAACCGCGCCAACGGCGACACCAAGGGCACGTCCTATGGTGCCCAGGCGGAAATCTGGTTCTGATTCGCGACTGACGACGACTCCTTTCGAAGGGCCCTGCGGGGCCCTTTTTTGTTGCTCGGTGGGCGGTCGGTATGAATGGACCTCCTCAAGCTTGATGAAATCCGGCGTGACGTGACGAAAGAAAAGCGCGCGCCTCGCTAGACTGCGCGCACCGCAGCGGCAGACCACTGCCGCGCGGGTTGCCAGCGCCCCACTGGGCCGAAGGCAACAACACCTCTCCCTCGTTGTCATTGGATGCATGGTCGACGACCGTGCGCTGGAGGACTCTCTTGGAACTGATCTGTTCGTCGCGGCGTGTCCGCGGCCTGGTGGTGTCGTGCGTCGGTGCGCTGGTGCTGTCGACGCTTTCGCTTGCAGCGTGGGCTCAACTCGCGGTGGGCCCGGATGGCCAGCCGGGGTATCAACATCCGATCGCTGTGCCGCCCGGCATTGCCGGCATGGTGCCGGCGCTCGGCTTGTCGTATGGCGGGGACGGCAGCGGGCCGGTGGGCCACGGCTGGTCGCTGACAGGCGTCTCGTCGATTGCGCGCTGCGGCGCGAACCTCGCGACCGACGGCCGCATCCGCGGCGTTGATAACACCGCGGCCGACAAGCTGTGCCTGGATGGCCAGCGGCTGATCCAGACGGGTGCGACGGGGGTGGCAGCGAACTTCCCGCAGACCAATGACAGCGCAGGAGGCAGCGGCCTGCTGCGCGAGTTCCGCACCGAGCGCGATTCGTTCGCACGCATCCGGGCATATGGATCAGGCGGGGGTTCGCCGTCGTACTTCAAGGTGTGGACCAAGGACGGTCGGGTCTACGAGTACGGCAACAACAGCAATTCCACGGCCGATGCGGCCGTGACGGCGCAAGGCACCGGCGCCATCACGACCTGGCTCGTCAGCCGTGTCAGCGACCTGCGCGGCAACTACATCGACTACCAGTACCAGCAGCGCGACGGACTGGCCTGGGGCAGCGGTACGGTGGCCGGCACGCCGATCGCGGGGCACGACTGGAGCCTGCGCGAGATCCGCTACACCGGCACGCCGACGCAGGCGCCGGGCAACAAGGTGGTGTTCAGCTACGAGGACCTGCCCGCGCTCGCCCCCACCGGCAAGCCGCACGCACGGCGCGAGGCCTACGTGGCGGGCAGCAAGCTATTGAACCTGCAGCGCCTCACCCAGGTGCAGAGCTTCGTGAACGCAGACGGCACGCCGTTCAAGGTGAACACGCTGCGACTCGCCTACGACAGCGGCCCGGTCACCAGCCGCAGCCGGCTGCGCACGATCACCGAATGCGCTGGTGCGGCCGAGTCGCCATGCCTGCCGCCGGTGAAGTTCGACTACGCAGCCGATGCCAGTGAGGCCTACCAGCGCAGTGCTACCTTCTCGTCCGGCGAACTTGCCACGCTGACGATGCAGAGCACGGTGGCCGGCATCAACCTGGCGCGCTTCTCGAACTACGGCGTGATCACCGCCGATTTCGACGGCGACGGCAAGACCGACATCATCCGCTGGTCGGACAACCCGGCCGAGAATCGGCTGTACCTCAGCAACGGCGACGGCAGCTTCCGGCGCGTGACGGGCTTCAACCTGACCGGCACGGACAACACGCTGTTCCACAGCAACGGTTGCTTCAACACGCGTGTGGCCGACTTCAACGGCGACGGGCTGCCCGACCTGCTGCGCTACCGCGACTCTCATGAGACCAACACGGTCAACATCACCACCGCCTGCCCGGCGTACGCCACCGAGCTGTACCTGAACAAGGGCGACGGCACGTTCGAGCGCAGGCCGATCAACGGCGTGACGCTGCTGGAGCATGCCAGCCAGGACCGCTACCTCGTCAGCCATGGCGAGATCCAGGACGGCTTCGGCTGGACCCCAGGCAACACCTTCTACCTGCTGGACATCGACGGCGACGGCTTCATCGACCTCGTCACCGCGTCCGTGCCGAGCCAGGGGGTCCAGCTCGATCCGCCCCCCGAGCCCTGCGCGACGGTGGTCTGCACCCATGTCTACAAGGGCGACGGCCAGGGCGGCTTTGTCGAGCAGCCGACCAACGCGACCTACAAGAACCTGTACTCGAGACCGGAGGGGCCGTATGCGCTGGGGCAGCCGTCGCATCTGGTCGACATCGACAACGACGGCAATCTGGATCTCTCCRCGGCCGGCATGCTGGGCACCGGCGCGAACCTGTACCCGCCCATTCGGGCGTGGCGCTCGTTGGGGGATTTCAACTTCGAGCCGATCTCCGGGGCCGGCCAGGACTGCGACCGACCCCTCGACTTCAACGGCGACGGGCGCACCGACTGCGTGATGTGGGGCCTGTCGGTGTCGACCGGCGCCACCGGCCTGCTCAAGGTGGCCAACTACAACCTCGGCAACATCTCGGTGGGTTCTCCGCCGCTCGGCCAGCACGGCGAGAAGAGCGCCGACATGCTGGTCGCCGACGTGAACCGCGACGGCCGCGACGACATCCTGTGGTGGAGCAGYGACCCSKCGCAGAACAAGCTGTACCTGAGCAACGGCGACGGTACCTTCACGCCATCAAGCAGCTTCAACCTGACCACCGCGAGCGACGTGCTGCAGCACAGCGACAGCTCGGCCGCCTTCGTGACGGGGGATTTCACCGGCCGRGGCGATGTGGAGATCCTGCGGCTGCGGGCCTCGCCGACGCCGGGGGATGCGACGGCGAACCAGCTGTACGTGAAGGCGGGCACCTCGYTGCCGCCGGRCCTGYTGACCAGCGTGACCTCGCCGGAMGGGCTCAAGACGRCGCTCAGCTGGGTATCGCTGGGCAGTYCGGCCCGCGGYGGGMTCGGCGACCGGTATGCGAGCGATCGCGGGGATGCGGCCAATGCGGCGGTGTAYCCGCTGTTCGATGCGGTGCAGCCCGGCTACGTGGTYGCGACCGTCGAYCGCGACAGYGGYGTSGGCAGCGGCAAGGTGTCCGAAGAGTTCGGCTACCGYGGCTTCAAGGCRGCGCACGACGGGCGTGGMCCGCGCGGCTTCCGCGAGGTGCGCAGCCAGCGGCCGGCAGCGGACGGCAGCGTCCTGTCGCAGTCGACGCAGATCGTGCTGTCACACCCCTACATCGGGCAGCCCGCGCGYGCGCAGAGCTGGCGCGGCTCGCTGAACGAGGCATCGCCGGTGCTGCTGGCGAGCGAGACCAACATCTATTGCGACGCCTCGGCGTCGACCACGGCCGAAGCGGCTGCGACCGTCATGGCGCCGTGCCCGGTGCCGTCCACGGTGCGGCTGCAGCGGCCGTACCTGTTCCAGAGCAGCAAGACTGCRCGCGAGCTGAACGGCGATGCGCTGCCCGGCACGACCGTGACRASCCGCTACAACGAGAACGGTGACCCGAAGGAGATCGTGGCGGTCACCACCGGSRCGGCMGCRGGGAACGTGGCRCAGASCATCACMGCRACSACSAAGCACGACTACGCCSCCAAYAACATCGCGGRCGACAACTGGGTGCTGGGTGGCGTGCTGCGCTCGACACAGGATCGGGTCGTGCCGAACAGTCTGGCCGCGATMGGAGCGAGCGCCGGCACGGCGCCGAACGCGGCGGCGACGCGCGGCACGCTGCCGGCGGTCACGCTGAGCGCACCGGCCTTTGCGGCCACGCAGATCGGGCAGAGCAGCAGCGCCACGGCGACGCTGAGCAACACCGGCGGCGTGGCGATCAACATCACGATGCCGACCGCTGCGGCGGTGTCGTCGGCGTCGGGCAGCGAGTTCGGCTTTGCAGGCACGACCTGCGGTGCGAGCCTGGCGGCGGGTGCCTCGTGCACGGTCAGCGTCACCTTCACGCCTTCTGCGGCTGGTGCGCGCAGCGGCGGGCTGAACATCAACACCGAGCTGGGCGTGAAGTCGGCGGTGCTGTCGGGCACGGGCCAGGCGCCGTCGGGCAGCCTGAGTGCCGTCGACTTCGGCAGCGTGGCCGTCGGCAGCGCGCCGACGCTGACCTCAACGCTCGCCAACACCGGCGTCGGCCCGCTGAGCGTGACGGTGCCGGCTGCTGCGTCAGTCAGTGGCACGGACTTCGGCTTCGTCTCGACGACCTGCGGCAGCTCGCTGCCGGTGGGCGGCAACTGTGCAATCACCGTGCGCTTCCAGCCGACGGCCAACGCGGCACGCAGCGGCAGCGTGAGCACCGGCACGGGTGCGGGGACGCTGTCTGCCGCACTGAACGGCACGGGCCTGCAATCGGTGATCGCGGTGACTGGTAGTGGCGCCGCTGGCCTGACGGCGCAGAAGGGTGGTGCGGCGGGTAGCGGGACGGTCACCTTCACGAACAGCGGCAACCAGGCGGCGACGCTCACGATGTCGGGCCTGAGCGCACCTTACTCGGTGAGCCCGGCAAGCTGCACGGCGCCTGCGAGCGGCAACTGCGCCGTGACAGTGTCGATGACGACGGCGGGAGCTATCGGCGCGCAAGGCGGCCAGACCATGACGGCCACCGGCGGCACGACTGGTGCGGTGCAGGCCTCGGTGGCGGGCACGCTGTACGGATCGGCGATCTCGGTCACCGGCAACGGCGCAGCAGCATTGAGCGCCACGAAGGGTGGCAGCGCCGCCTCCGGCACGGTGAGCTTCACGAACAGCGGCAACCAGGCCGCAACGCTGACGATGTCGGGTCTCAGCGGCGTGTACAGCGTGGCACCGGGCAGTTGCACGGTCGACGCGGGCGGCACGTGCACGGTCACGGTGTCGATGAGCACCGGCAACGGCATCGGTGCGCAAGGCGCGCAGACGCTGGTGGCGACCGGCGGCACGCTGGGTGCCGCATCGGCCACGGTATCGGGCACGTTGACTGGCTCGGCGGCGACGCTTGTCGGCGGCAACCTGAGCTATGGCACGGTGAACCAGAACTCGGCGGCGCCGCAGAACGTGATCGCGTGGCGCAACGACGGCAACGT